>NZ_JBPPSW010000006.1:0-267432 GCF_051337705.1 Arthrobacter sp. IK3
CTACTCGGAAAACCATTCCCTCACGGGGAATATTTGTTTTCTTTTCGCACCGCTGTGTGTTTTACCAGCATATTCCATCATCTTATTCTCCGCAATTCGGCGTATTTACCGGAAGAGCTCGAAACAATAAGATAATGCCACACGAAAACTAAGCTTTTTCACAGCACAGCCGTGAAGCAGCTTTTGTTTTGTGTGGGTTGGCCACCGTTTGGGATATCCGGAAGGCTAGCTTCCGGCGCCCCAACCGCGGCGACTCCAATTACTTTACACACCGCCCGGCACCCGTGCAAGCCAGCCTCCTGTGACGCTGTCCACTGCCCGGTATCCGGCCCGGCGCCCCTCCCCCGCTCCGCGCAGGAAAGCCGGGACCCCGCTCCGCACAACAAGAGGCCGGGTCCCCAAACGGGACGAGGCCGGCTCCCCCTGGGAACCGGCCTCGTCCATCGACGTTCTACTCTCCTGCAACCACCGCAGTGGCGAGGTTCCGCTTGCCGCGCCGCAGTAGAAGGTACTTGCCGTGCAGCAGTTCGGACGCAGCAACAACTTCATCGATTCCGGTGACCTTGCGGTTGTTCACGTAGGCACCGCCTTCGGTGATGGTCCGCCGTGCCTCCGAGTTGGTCTTCGAGAGTCCGGTGGCCACCAGCAGGTCGATAACGCCCAGGCCGTCCGAAGCAACCTCGGCCCGCGGCAGTTCAGCGGTGGCGGCGGTGAGGGTCGCTTCATCCAGTTCTTCGAGCGATCCCTGACCGAACAGTGCTGCCGAGGCAGCGATGACCTTCTCAGTCGCGTCGACGCCGTGCACCAGGGAGGTCACGTCGTACGCGAGGGCGCGCTGGGCCTCCCGCTTGTGCGGGGCTTCCTTCACCGAGCGCTCAAGTTCTTCAATCTCTGCCTTCGTGCGGAAGGTGAAGACCTTCATCCGGTCGATGACGTCGGCGTCGGCGGTGTTCAGCCAGAACTGGAACATGGCGTAGGGGCTGGTCATGGACCCGTCCAGCCACACGGCGTTGCCTTCGCTCTTGCCGAACTTGGTGCCGTCGGAGTTGGTGATCAGCGGGGTGCCCAGCGCGTGGACCGTGGCGCCTTCCACCTTGCGCACCAGTTCGGTGCCGGAGGTCAGGTTGCCCCACTGGTCCGAACCGCCGGTTTCAAGGACGCAGTTGTAGTCGCGGAAGAGCTGGAGGTAATCCATGCCCTGCAGCACCTGGTAGCTGAACTCGGCGTAGGAAATACCGTCGTCTGAGTTCAGGCGGGAGGCAACAATTTCCTTCTTGATCATGGTGCCCACCCGGAAGTGCTTACCGATGTCGCGGAGGAAGTCGATGGCGCTCATCGGCGCCGTCCAGTCCAGGTTGTTCACCATGCGGGCGGAGTTTTCACCCTCAAAGCTCAGGAAACGCTGCACCTGTCCCTGCAGGTAGCCAACCCACTCATTCACCGTCTCCTTGGTGTTCATGGTGCGTTCCGCCGTCGGGCGCGGATCGCCGACCAGGCCGGTGGAGCCGCCCACCAGGGCCAGGGGCCGGTGGCCGGCCAGCTGGAGGCGGCGCATGGTCAGCAGCTGGACGAGGTTGCCAAGGTGGAGGCTGGGCGCGGTGGGGTCGAAGCCGCAGTAATACGTGACCGGATCCCCGGCGAGCAGCTTTTCAAGTTCCGCCTCATCGGTGGAGAGCTTGATCAGCCCACGCCATTTCAGTTCCTGCCAGATATTGGCAAAGCTCGGATCGTTCTGCTGGGCAGCAAGGCCCTCGGAGGTCTGGGTATTCTGTGGCACGCCTTCTAAATTATCAGGATTCGCTGCCGTCGATGCCCGCCGGGATGCCGTGCTCCGCAATAAGTCGCAGGCGCTGCGTGGGACGGGTCATGGCAACGTACAGATCCCCTACCTTGCCGGCAGCTGCGGTGAGCAGTTCGGACGGTTCAAGGATGACGACGGCGTCGAACTCCAGGCCCTTGGCCTCCCGCGGCGAAATCACCACGATGTCCTGGCTCAGGCCGCCGGCACCGGTACCGACCCGGTTCCCGTACACGGCAGTTACCTCCTCGCGGACCTGCTCCAGCCGGTGGTCCTCGGTGATGACGGCCAGCAGGCCGCCCTCGATCGCGGCGAGGTCCTCCGTCAGCGTCTCGAGCAGCCGCGGCAGCAGGCCTCCCTGCTGCACCTCGTCCAGGAAGGGCGCCCACAGGCCTTCACGGACGGCCTTGGGAGCGGAGACCACCAGGCCGGCGGCATTGGCCATGCGGACCGCGGCCTCGGCGATCTGGGCGGGTGTGCGGTAGTTGACCGTCAGCTCTTCCAGCGTCCACCGCTCCCCCACGAACGGATCCAGCGCCTGCTGCCAGGACGTGGCTCCGGCGGCCGAGGAGGTCTGGGCTATGTCGCCAACCACGGTGAAGGACTTCAGCGGGCAGCGGCGCATCAGCAGGCGCCACTGCATGGCGGAGAGTTCCTGCGCCTCGTCCACCACCACATGACCGAAGGCCCAGGTGCGGTCCACGGCGGCGCGGTCCGCGGCGGTGAGCCGCTGCTCGGTGGCCATGTTGTGGTTGGCCAGGTCCTCCGCGGAGAGGATGCCGTGGGCGCCCGAGTCTTCCAGGAAGCCTTCAGTGTTCTCGATGGCCCGTTCGGCGTTCGCGAGGTCCCGCTTGCGGGCTTCTTCCAGTGCTGCGCTGTCCCGGCCGGCGGAGGCGTCCAGTTCACCGAGCAGTTCTGCGGCTTCGTCGAGCAGCGGAACGTCGGCTTCGGTCCACGGCGCGTCCGGGCTGCGACGCAGCGCCTCACGCTCCGCATCGGTCAGTTCCGGTGCGGCAGCTTCCAGCTGGCCCGGTTTGCTGAAGAGCTCGCTGATGAGCTTCTCCGGCGTCAGCGGCATCCAGCACAGGTTCAGGGCCACCCGCACGTCGCGCGAGCTGCGCACGTCCTCGGCCAGGTACGCGCGGTCCGTGCTGTTGCCGGCGCCGGCCGACTCTTCCAGGATTTCGGTCATCTGGTCGGTAAGTTCGCGCAGCAGGATCTTCACGAACGTCACGCGTGCCTCATTGTGCGGCTTGCCCGTGGCACGGGCACGGTCCCTTGCGCGGGAGACCTGCTTGGGTGTCAGGGTGACCCATGTGCCTTCGATGTTCAGGCGGCGCGGCTCGGTGAAGTTGCGCTGCCGGTTCGCGACGGCGCGGGCTACGACGTCGGCCATGGACAGCCGTCCCTTGATCTCCGCCGCTTCGGCAGACTCTTCGGCGGTGGCCGCGATGCCCGGCATCAGCTGGCCAAGGCTGGACATGACGACGCCGGTCTCGCCCAGGGAGGGAAGCACGCGTTCGATGTAGCGGATGAAGGCGTTGGACGGTCCCACCAGGAGCACACCGGCGGACTTCAGCCGTTCGCGGTGGGTGTAAAGCAGGTACGCGGCGCGGTGCAGCGCGACGGCGGTCTTGCCGGTGCCCGGCCCGCCCTGGACTACCAGGGTTCCGGGCAGCGGCGCGCGGATGATCCGGTCCTGTTCGGCCTGGATGGTACCGACGATGTCCGACATCTGTCCGGTGCGCTTCGAATTCAGCGCGGCCAGCAGCGCACCTTCACCCTGCAGGTCCTGGCCTTCTTCGAGCATGGAGTAGTCCAGCACGTCGTCTTCGAGCCCCTGGACCTCGCGGCCCTTGAGCATCAGGTGACGGCGGCGGCGCACGCCCTGCCGCTCGAAGGCCGTTGCCTGGTAGAAGGTGCCCGCTTCCGGTGCACGCCAGTCCACCATGAGCCGCTGCAGGTCCGCAGTGGACAGGCCGATGCGCCCGATGTAGCGGGTCTCGCCGTCGTCGAGGTCCAGCCTGCCAAAGACCAGGCGGTCATCGACGGCCATGAGCTGCGCGAGGCGGTCTTCATACATGGTTGCGAACGCGTCGCGTTCGGAACGGTTCTGGTGCGACCCCGCGGAGTGGCTGCGGCGCACCTGGGCCAGCTGCTCACGTTTTTCATCGCGCAGCTCATCGAGCCGGTGGTACAGACCAGCTACGTACTGGCGCTCGTTTTCCAGCTCCGTGTGGGCCGAAGACTCTTCAGGCATGTTCGCGTTCCCTCTCGCAAAGGCAGACCGTCAAGTTTACCCCGCGTCGGCACATTTTGTATGCCCTGTCCAGAGTCCGGCTTATTGGCACGCCGCCCGGGCGCAAAAGGCTAGTACGTGCGCAGCGAATGGACCTTGTAGCCGGCGAGGTTTTCCCGGCCGCCAAGTCCGTCGAGTTCAAGAACGACGCCGATGCCGGCAACGCTGGAGCCGGCACGTTCGATCAGCCGGGCGGTAGCGCCCAGGGTGCCGCCGGTGGCCAGGACATCGTCCAGCACCAGGACGCGGGAGCCGTGCGGAATGTCACCGATGTGCACTTCGAGGCTGTTGGTTCCGTACTCCATCGAATACGTCTCGTTGTAGGTAGGGCGCGGCAGCTTGCCGGGCTTACGGACGGTGATCACACCGTGTCCGGAGGCATAGGCGGCGGCAGCGGCGAGCAGGAAGCCGCGGGCTTCAACACCGGCCACGAAGTCGAAGGTCCCCTCGAACTCTGCCAGCAGGGCATCGACCATGCCGCGCAGCGCCGGTCCGTCAGCGAAGACCGGGGTCAGGTCGCGGAACGTCACCCCCGGCGTCGGGTAATTCGGCACCACTGCACAGAGACGGTCAATGGTTTCGAGGATGGATTCTGCCGGAGCAGCTGAACCGGCAACGGGGGCTGAAGCTTCGTCTTTCACCCATCCACCTTACCGGGCGGAGGCCCTGCCTCGCCTGCCCGGCGCCGTTCCGCGGCTGCGCTGCTGGTCACACGATAGTGCGCCTAGGCCTTTTGTGCGGTGGCTCCGGCCGGGCGGCGGCGCTTCACGGCGGGCCGGTACTTGGAGACAGTCGGTTCGCCGGTGAGCCAGTATCGCCACGGATAGGCCTCTCCCCCGCCCTCGCCGCTGACTCCCACCCGCGGCCCGCGCGAGATCCGTGCGGGGTCCGCGGGTGCAGCCGGCAGTTCCAGCCGCAGGGGGCCGGTAAAGACGTCGGCTCCGTTGAGTTCCCGGTCGATCCCCAGCGCCTGGGCGAGCCGGGCAGGACCGCGGGCAAGGTCAAGGTCCGTCCTGGGTTCATTTCGCCGGTGCCGTGCAGTCGCCGTTCCCTCGACGATTTCCCCGGCCCGCAGCAGCAGCCCGGTCGCCTGTCCCGCCTGTCCGCAAACGACGTTGGCGCAGTAATGCATGCCGTAGGTGAAGTAGACGTAGAGGTGGCCGGCCGGGCCGAACATGGTGGAGTTGCGCGCAGACTGTCCGCGGAAGGCGTGCGATCCGGGATCGGCTTCCCCCAGGTATGCCTCAACCTCGGTGATCCGCACCGCCACCGGCCCTTCGTCTGATTCCCGGTGCAGGACTGCCCCCAAAAGCCAGGGAGCTGCTTCGGTCGCTGGGACGGCCAGGAGGCTGCGGGCATCGGAAACGTCCATTCCCTTACCGTAAGGGCCGGGACGCCCCGGGCAAAAAATCAGATCGCGGTGCGGTACAGCGCTTCGAGGGCGCGCAGCCGGTGCGAATTGGGATGCGGCGTTTCCCCCGTGAGGCGGACCGCCGCCGAGTCAAGGGCCAGGTGCCAGGCCGCCATCAGCGCTGCGGTGTCCTCCGTGGTGCCGCCCGCCACCCGCTGGCGGACCTGCAGCTTGGCCAGCCCGCCGTCGTCGCGCACTTCCGTGACCGCTTCCTCGCCGATCCCGAGGTTCCCGCTGGACGCTTCGACGGCGGCGCCTACATCCTGGGCGGGGGCGTTGTACCAGCGTTCGAACTCGAAGCTGGTGCCGTCCTGGTCCGCCACCACCCTGCCCATGGTGGGGCTGATCTTGAACTCACGGGAGTAGGCGTCGCGCAGGGCCTGCCAGTCGCCCGGTTCCTGTTCCGGCGGCGGATTCCCGGCGGCGACGGCGGCGAAAGCGCCCATGATCCCCTGCCAGCCGGCGCTTCCTTCGGCGAGGAAGTCCGGGGTTTCCGAGTGGGCCCGGAACTTCAGGAGGCACCCGCCGTCGGACTCCAGGACCTGCCAGTCCAGGACAGATTCCTCACCGAGTTCGTCGTCCCAGCTGATCTGCAGGGCCGAACGCGGATTGAGCTGCAGCACCGTGCCGGATACCCCGCTGCCGCCCTTTTCAAGGGTGTATTCCTTGCCCAGCTCCCAATCGGGATGGACGGGTCCCAGCCACTGCTCGACCTTCCGCGGGTTGGTCAGGACGTCCCAGATGTGCGCTGCGGGGTAATCGAGCTGCTTGTCGAACGCCAGCACCCATCCGCCGGCTGTCCTCTCGATCCTGCCTTCGGGAACCGGCCGGGATTCTCTGCTGGTGGACGGTGATGTGCTTTCAGCCATGGCCCGGCCTTCCTGGACGGTGGATGCGGACCACTTCAGGCTAGCGGCGGCGGACGTCCGGCGGGAGGGGGTGCACACACCTTGCCCCGGTGGCGCGGCAGTGTCTAGAGCTCGTAGCGGTGCCGGATGTGCCGCCTGGCCGGATCCGCCTGCCAGAACTCGACCTCCCTGGGGACCAGCGCGTAGAGCTGCCAGTGCGGGTTCTCTGACCCGTCCGTGACGGGGCGTTCGTTCCAGTCCCGGGCGGAGGCCTCGGCACTGAGCTGCACGACGTTCCCCGTCACCCGGACCTGGCGGCCCTGGGCATACCAGTAGAAGTTCATCGCCGCGCGTGGGTTCTGCTCCAGTTCGCGGCCCTTGCGGGAGGAACGCGAGGTGGCGAAGT
The DNA here is from genome assembly GCF_051337705.1 of Arthrobacter sp. IK3. Lineage (NCBI taxonomy): Bacteria > Bacillati > Actinomycetota > Actinomycetes > Micrococcales > Micrococcaceae > Arthrobacter > Arthrobacter sp. IK3. Next base: position 6,763 of record NZ_JBPPSW010000006.1, read on the forward strand.
GCCATCCGTCGGCGTCGAGGCCCTTCAGGATCAGCATGCGGGAGGAAAGGTTCCCTGCGGCATCGGCCGTGGCGAGGGAGAAGGCGTGCGGCTGGGGCACCCCTGCGGCGAGGGCTTCCTCCAGCCAGGCCAGAAACAGCTCGGCGGGGTCCGTCGGCGCTTGCTCCGGGTCGAAGCCGGGAAGGTTATCGGCGAAGTCGGGCAGCGCACGCAGCGTGCGCTGCAGGTTCGGACCGGGCTCGAAGATAGGCATGGGCCTTAGGCTAGCTGCCTCCCGGCATGCGAGAGGCCAGCTACGGCTGGTTTGCGGGCTCAAACCGGCCGTAACTGGCCTCTCGATGGAGGGGGATGGGGGTTACGCAGCGAAGGCGCGGGCGGCGTCGAGCTGCTTCTTCAGCTCGGCCAGCTGCGACTCGACCGCCGTGCGGGCGGTTCCGCCCTGCGAACTGCGGCTGTCCAGCGAACCTTCGGTGGAAAGGACGGTGCGGACCTCCGGGCTCAGGTGCTCCGAGATCCCGGCGTAGTCCTCATCAGTCAGGTCCCAGAGTTCGACGCCGCGCGATTCGGCAAGCTTCACGGCGGCACCGGACAGCTCGTGCGCCTCACGGAACGGCACACCCTGGCGGACCAGCCATTCGGCAATGTCCGTGGCCAGGGCGAAGCCCTGCGGAGCCAGGGATTCCATGCGTTCGGTGTTGAAGACCAGGGTGGCGATCATGCCGGACACGGCAGGGAGCAGAAGCTCCAGTGTGTCCGTGGCGTCGAAGACCGGTTCCTTGTCTTCCTGAAGGTCACGGTTGTAGGCCAGGGGCAGGCCCTTGAGCGTGGCCAGCAGCCCGGTGAGGTCCCCGATGAGGCGCCCAGCCTTGCCGCGGGCAAGCTCGGCCACATCCGGGTTCTTCTTCTGCGGCATGATCGAGGATCCGGTGGAGAAGGCGTCGTCGAGCGTGACGAAGGAGAATTCCTTGGTGGCCCAGAGGATAATTTCCTCGCTGATCCGGGACAGGTCGACGCCGATCATGGCGGCGACCCAGGCGAACTCGGCGTAGACATCACGCGAGGCAGTGCCGTCGATCGAGTTCCAGGCCGCGGAGTCGAAGCCGAGGTCCGCAGCGACGGCGTTGGGGTCAAGACCGAGGGAGGAACCGGCCAGGGCACCGGAACCGTACGGGGACACCGCGGCGCGCTTGTCCCAGTCGGCCAGACGCTGCACGTCGCGCAGCAGGGCCCAGGCGTGGGCCAGGAGGTGATGGCTGAGCAGCACCGGCTGGGCGTGCTGCAGGTGGGTGCGGCCGGGCATGGCCACGCCGAGGTGTTTCTCGGCCTGTTCCACCAGGGAATCGACCGTAGCCAGCACGCCGGCGGCGATGATCCGGGCGTGGTCGCGCAGGTACATGCGGCCCAGCGTGGCGATCTGGTCATTGCGGGACCGGCCGGCGCGGAGCTTGCCGCCCAGCTGCGGTCCGGCGCGTTCGATCAGTCCGCGTTCCAGCGAGCCGTGCACGTCCTCGTCCGAGTCGGCCGGGAGGTAGGCGCCGGAGCGCACATCGGCGTCGAGCGCGTCCAGTGCCTCCAGCATGCCGGCCAGCTCTTCCTCGGAGAGCAGGCCGGCTTTGTGCAGCACCCGGGCGTGTGCCCGGGAGCCGGCGATGTCGTAGCCGGCAAGCCGCCAGTCGAAGTGGGTGGACTTGCTCAGGGCTGCCAGTGCGTCGGCCGGACCGCCGGCGAAGCGGCCGCCCCACAGTGCACCCTGGACCGTGGAGCCGCCGGCTCCAGGCTGGGATTCGATTGACGGCTTGCCGTTACTCATTGCTTACTTACCTTCTGCCAAACGCTGGTCGCGGCCGGAAGCCACCTTGGAGGACATGCCGAACAGTTCGATGAACCCGCGGGCCATGGACTGGTCGAACGTGTCACCGGTGTCGTAGGTGGCGAGGTTGAAGTCGTACAGCGAGGACTCCGAGCGGCGTCCGGTGACGGTGGCGCGGCCTGCGTGCAGGTCCATGCGGATGTCGCCGGAGACGTACTTCTGGGTGTCACCGATGAAGGCGTCCAGGGAGTTCTTCAGCGGGGAGAACCACTGGCCGTCGTAGACCAGTTCGGTCCAGCGCTGGCCAACCGTCTTCTTGAAACGGGCCTGCTCGCGCTCCACCGTGACGTTCTCGAGCTCGCGGTGCGCGGCCATCAGGGCCATGGCGCCGGGGGCTTCGTAGATCTCGCGGCTCTTAATGCCCACGAGGCGGTCTTCGACGATGTCGATCCGGCCGATGCCCTGAGCGCCGGCGCGGCGGTTCATTTCCTCGATGGCCTGCAGCGGGGTGACGGGCTTGCCGTCGATTGCCACCGGAACACCTTCCTTGAAGGTGATGACCACTTCGTCGGCGGCGATGCCGGAGGCGGGGTCGGAGGTGTATTCGTACACGTCCGGGGTGGGGCCGTTCCAGATATCTTCCAGGAAGCCGGTTTCCACGGCGCGTCCCCAGACGTTGGCGTCGATGGAGAACGGGTTCTTCTTGGTGGTGACGATCGGCAGGTTCTTCTCCTCGGCGAAGGCAATGGCCTTGTCACGGGTCAGGGCCAGGTCACGGACCGGAGCGATGCACTTCAGGTCCGGGCCCAGGGTCTGGATGCCGACTTCGAAGCGGACCTGGTCGTTACCCTTGCCGGTGCAGCCATGCGAGACGGTGGTGGCGCCGAACTGGCGGGCGGCGGCTACCAGGTGCTTGACGATCACCGGGCGGGACAGGGCGGAGACCAGCGGGTAGGAATCCATGTACAGGGCATTGGCCTGCAGCGCCGGCATGCAGTACTCGGCGGCGAATTCGTCGCGGGCGTCAGCCACGTAGGCTTCCACGGCGCCGCAGTCGAGGGCACGCTGGCGGATGGTCTCGAGGGACTCTCCGCCCTGTCCTACGTCGACCGCCACGGCGATGACCTCGGCGCCGGTTGCCTCGGCAATCCAGCCGATTGCCACTGACGTATCCAGGCCACCGGAGTAGGCCAGAACAATACGTTCGCTCACGAATGTGCTCCTCTTGCGATTGGTGCAGCGCTCAGGCTGCGGGTTGGTTGTGAAAACAGGGGGAAGCTGCGCGGATTTCCTGCCCGGGACCAGCTTCTACAGTATGCGATTGTCAGGGGCCTGCCCGCTGGCGGTTGCCTCGTCAGCGATGGAGAGGAAACGCGCCGCCAGGTCCGCGCCGCCGTCGGGCTCCCGGGTCACCAGCAGCACGGTGTCATCCCCTGCCACCGTGCCCAGGATGGACGGCATGACCGAGTGGTCGATGGCCAGGGCGAGGAAGTTCGCGGCACCGGGAGGGGTGCGCAGCACCACGATGTTCCCGGACGCTTCGGCGGTGACCAGCAGTTCGCCGCACAGCCGGGCCAGCCGGGCGTCGAGCACTTCCTGGGTGATGCCGGACTGCGGCGTGCGGGTTCCGCCTTCAGCAGGCACCGCGTACACCAGCACGCCGTCCTTGCCGCGCATGCGCACGGCACCGAGTTCCACCAGGTCGCGGGAAAGCGTGGCCTGGTTGACCTGCACGCCGTCGTCCGCCAGCAGTGCGGCGAGCTCTGCCTGCGACCGCACCGACAGCCCGGTCAGCAGTGCACGGATGCGTGCCTGCCGGGCCGTCTTGGTGGTGGGCATGCTCATGCCGCTTCCTCCGGGATCCCGGTGAGGCCGGACCGCGCCATCAGCCAGACCATCAGGGCCTTCTGGGCGTGCAGCCGGTTTTCTGCCTCATCCCAGACCACGGACTGCGGGCCGTCGATCACGTCGGCGGAAATCTCGTAGCCGCGGTAGGCGGGCAGGCAGTGGAGTACGACGGCGTCCTGGGCCGCCTGCGCCATGGCGGCGCTGTCCACGGCGTAGTCCCGGAACAGTTCCTGCCGGGCGGCCTTTTCGTCTTCCTGGCCCATCGACACCCACGTATCCGTGGCTACGACGTCGGCGCCGGCCAAGGCCTCGGCGGCGTCGGTGGTGATCATGACCGATCCGCCGGTTTCCTCGGCGCGCGCCGCAGCGGCGTCGACGATCGCCGGGTCCGGCAGGTAGCCCACCGGTCCGGCGACGCGCACGTGCATCCCCGCGGTGACGCCGGCCAGCAGGTAGGAGTTGGCCATGTTGTTGGCGCAGTCGCCCAGGTAGGTGAGGGTTAGGCCGGCCAGGGTGCCCTTGTGCTCGCGGATGGTCATCAGGTCTGCCAGGAGCTGGCAGGGGTGGTAGTCGTCGGAGAGTGCGTTGATGACCGGGACGCTGGAGTTCGCGGCCATTTCCTCCAGCCCGGACTGGGCGTAGGTCCGCCAGACGATGGTGGAGACCATGCGCTCCATGACCTTGGCGGTGTCCGAGATTGATTCCTTGTGGCCCAGCTGGGACTCCCCCGCGCCGATGATCAGCGGGACGCCGCCCAAATCGGAGATGCCGGCCGCGAAGGAGATCCGGGTGCGGGTGGAGGTCTTGTCGAAGATGACGGCGACGGTCTGCCGTCCCGAGCCTTCCCCGGCGTAGGGCTGGTATTTCCAGCGGTCCTTCTTCAGCGCGTCCGCGAGGTCCAGGACTTCGGCCTGCTCGGCCTGGGTCAGGTCAGTGTCAACGAGGAAGTGGCGGGTCATGACTGTCCAATCGTCGTGGCCGCGGCGGCCTGCAGGATGGAGGGGAACGCGGCCAGGAAGGTGGCTGCCTGGTCGGTGGTGAGGATCAGCGGCGGTGCCAGGCGCAGGGTGGCCGGGCCGGTGGCGTTGATGATGAAGCCGGCGTCCAGGGCTGCCTGGACGGCGGCCGGAGCGAGCTCCTGCGCGAGGTCGATGCCGATCAGCAGGCCTTCGCCGCGGACTTCGGTGACGCCGTCGACGCCGCGCAGGCCGTCGCGCAGGAAGTTACCGTTGGCCTGCACGTTGGCGAGGATGCCGTCGGTTTCGATGACGGACAGCGTGGCCAGTGCGGCAGCGGTTGCCACGGGGTTTCCACCGAAGGTGGTTCCGTGCTGGCCGGGGGCCAGCAGCGCAGAGACCTCGGGACCGAACGTGATCAGCCCGCCGATCGGGAAGCCGCTGCCCAGGCCCTTGGCCAGGGTCATGGCATCCGGCAGCACGCCTTCGGACGCGAACCAGCGGCCGGTGCGGCCGATGCCGGTCTGGACTTCGTCGAACACCAGCAGCGCACCGGCGTCCCGGGTGATCTCGCGGGCGGCCTCCAGGAACCCGGCCGGCGGCACCTGCACACCGGCTTCGCCCTGGATCGGTTCGATGAAGACGGCAGCAACCGTCGCATCGACCGCTGCCCGCAGCGCCTCGACGTCACCGTACGGAATGTGCTCGACGCCGCCGGGCAGCGGCGCGAACGGCTCCCGGTAGGCGGGCTTCGCGGTCAGCGCCAGGGCGCCCATGGTCCGGCCGTGGAATGCGCGGTCCATGGCAATGATGCGGGTGCGGCGACCGGTGGAGTGGCGCCGGGCGAGCTTGAACGCCGCTTCAATGGCCTCGGTGCCTGAGTTGGAGAAAAAGGCCTTGGACCCGGCCGGGGCCTGAACCAGCTGCAGCAGCTTCTCCGCGAGGCCCACCTGGGTGGGGCTGGTGAAGAAGTTGGAGATATGTCCCAGGGTGTTCAGCTGCCCGGCAATGGCCGAGGTGACAAACGGGTGGGCGTGGCCCAGCGCGTTGACCGCGATGCCGCCGAGCAGGTCCAGGTAGGCTTTTCCGTCCGCGTCCCAGACGGTGCAGCCCTCGCCGCGCACCAGGACGCGCTGCGGAGCGCCGAACACGTTCATCAGTGAGTCGCTGTAGCGGGCGAGCCATTCGCTGCCGGAACCGGCAGTATCAATCAGCGGGGAAACCGCGGTGGTCATGGGGTTGCTCATGCTTGTGCTCCGTCCGGAATGATCTGGGTGCCGATGCCGGCGGTGGTGAAGACTTCCAGCAGCATCGAGTGCGCCATGCGACCGTCGACGACGGCGGCCCGGTCCACTCCCCCGTCCACGGCGGCCAGGCAGGCTTCCATCTTGGGGATCATGCCGGATTCAAGGGTGGGCAGCATGTCCCGGAGCTCGCCGGCGGTAAGGGCGGAGATCAGTGAGGACTTGTCCGGCCAGTTGGCGTAGAGACCCTCGACGTCGGTGAGAACCACCAGGCGGCAGGCCCCCAGGGCCACCGCCAGGGCTGCGGCAGCGGTGTCCGCGTTGACGTTGAGCACCTGGCCGGTGGGATTGCCGTCGGCGCCGATTTCCGGGGCCACCGTGGAGATGACCGGAATCCGGCCGGCTTCAATGAGGTCCAGGATGGCTCCGGGGTTCACGCCCACCACTTCGCCAACGAGGCCCAGGTCCACTTCCTCGCCGTCAATGACGGTTCCGGTGCGGACGGCCTGCAGCAGTCCGCCGTCTTCGCCCGAGAGGCCGACGGCGTAGGGGCCGTGGGAGTTCACCAGGCCCACCAGTTCCCGGCCCACCTGTCCGGTGAGCACCATGCGGACGGCATCCATGGCTTCGGGCGTGGTGACGCGCAGCCCGCCCTTGAACTCGGATTCGATGCCGAGCCGGTCCAGCAGCGCGCTGATCTGCGGACCGCCGCCGTGCACCACAACGGGGTGGACGCCTACGTGGTGGAGGAAGACGATGTCCTCGGCGAACGCCTGGCGCAGTTCATCGTTGATCATGGCGTTGCCGCCGTACTTGATCACGATGGTGCTGCCGGCGAAGCGCTGGATCCAGGGCAGTGCCTCGATCAGGGTGGCGGCCTTGTCCTGTGCCGCTGCCTGGTCCTGCTGGGTGGCTGTGCTCATGCTTCTCTTCCCGCCTAGCTGCTGTACGCCGAGTTTTCGTGGACGTAGTCCGTGGTCAGGTCGTTCGTCCAGATGGTCGCGGACTCGGTGCCGGCGGCGAGGTCGATTTCAACGCTGACGGCCCGGCCGGTGAGGTCCACGCCTTCGCGCGGATCGCCGATGCCGCCGCCGCGGCAGACCTGGACGCCGTTGATGGTGACGTTGATGTTCTCCGGTTCGAAGGCGGCGTCCGTGGTGCCGACGGCGGAGAGCACCCGGCCCCAGTTCGGGTCGTTGCCGAAGATGGCGGTCTTGAACAGGTTGGAGCGGGCGACGGCGCGGGAGGCGTTCTCGGCATCGGCCACCGTAGCGGCGTTGACGGTGGTGATGGCGATGTCGTGGCTGGCGCCTTCGGCATCGGTGATCAGCTGCTGGGCCAGGGAATGGCACACCTCGGTGAGTCCGCGGGTGAACTCTTCCGTGTCCGGAGTGGTGCCGGACGCACCGGAGGCCATCAGGATTACGGTGTCATTGGTGGACATGCAGCCGTCCGAATCCGTGCGGTCGAAGGTGACGGCGGTGGCGGCGCGCAGTGCCGTGTCCAGGGCTGCGGCGTCGAGGTCCGCATCGGTGGTGAGGACCACCAGCATCGTAGCCAGGCCCGGAGCCAGCATGCCGGCGCCCTTGGCCATGCCGCCAATGCTGTAGCCGGAACCGGTAAACACTGCCTGCTTGGAAACGGTGTCGGTGGTCATGATCGCCTCGGCAGCCAGGGCACCGCCGTCGGCGTCCAACGCTGCCGCAGCGGCTTCCGCGCCCGGAAGGATCTTGTCCATGGGCAGCTGCTCGCCGATCAGGCCGGTGGAGCAGACCAGGACGTCGTTCGCGGAAACGCCGAGCAGGTCAGCGACCTTCTCCGCGGTGGCGTGGGTGTTCTGGAAACCCTGCGGGCCGGTGCAGGCGTTGGCGCCGCCGGAGTTGAGGAACACGGCGTCGGCCCGGCCGTCGGAGATGGCCTGCCGGGACCAGTGCACGGGTGCTGCGGCGACGCGGTTCCGGGTGAAGACCGCTGCTGCTGCCTTGGTAGGACCGTCGTTGACCACCAGCGCGACGTCGCGTCCGCCGGAGGCCTTCAGACCAGCGGTGACGCCGGCTGCCCGGAATCCTGCCGGTGCGGTGATGCCGGTTGCTGCGTTGGTGCTCATTACGGTGCTACTCCCTGCAGGGTGAGCCCGGTGCCCTCTTCGAGGCCCAGGGCGATGTTCATGGACTGGACGGCGCCGCCGGCGGTGCCCTTGGTGAGGTTGTCGATCACGGCGGAGACAATCACGCGGCCGGCGTGCGGATCGTAGGCGAGCTGCAGGGCGGCGTAGTTGGAGCCGACCACCATCTTGGTAGCGGGCCACTGACCCTCCGGCAGCACCCGGACGAACGGTTCATCGGCGTAGGCCGTTTCCCAGGCCTCGCGCAGGGCGGCGGCGTCGACGCCGGGGCGGACCTTCGCCGTCGCGGTGGTGAGGATGCCGCGGGCCATGGGAGCCAGCGTCGGTGTGAAGGAAATGGAGACCTGCTCCCCCGCTGCGGCGGAGAGGCCCTGTTCGATTTCCGGGGTGTGCCGGTGGCCGCCGCCCACACCGTAGGGGCTCATCCCGCCCATGACCTCGGAGCCGAGGAGGTGCGGCTTGGCTGCCTTGCCCGCTCCGGAGGTGCCGGACGCTGCGACGATGACGACGTCGTCGGGCTCCAGCAGGCCTGCCGCGAAGCCGGGCGTGAGCGCCAGCAGCGAGGACGTGGGATAGCAGCCGGGAACAGCGATACGGCGTGCGCCGCGGAGCATGTCGCGGTGGCCGGGCAGCTCGGGCAGGCCGTAGGGCCAGGAACCGGCGTGCGAAGATCCGTAGAACTTTTCCCACGCAGCAGGATCCGTGAGCCGGTGGTCTGCGCCGGCGTCGATCACCAGGGTGTCTCCGGGCAGCTGCGCAGCGATCTCGGCGCTGGCACCGTGCGGCAGCGCCAGGAAAACCACGTCATGCCCGGACAGGTTCTCCACAGTGGTGTCCACCAGGATCCGGTCCGCCAGGGCATGCAGGTGGGGCTGGAGTTCACCGAGCCGGGAGCCGGCGTTGCTGTGGGCGGTGATGGCACCAATTTCGACGCCGGGGTGGCCGGCGAGCAGGCGCAGGACCTCACCGCCGGCATAGCCGCTGGCACCTGATACAGCTACGGAAATCGTCATGCCCACCACCCTACAGCAGTTTTATGCATGGGGTTTCATAATTATGCAATGTGTCCTTGGTAGGGCAATCGCTGTGCCTCCCGGCAACAGGCGTCCTACGATGGGTTCGCGTACCCGGTTAACCCCGCCCATCCATCGGAAGAGGCATTCCATGCATAAGGCCATTGTCGTCCCGAAAGCGGGCGGACCTGAAATTCTGCGCTACGAAGACGTGGACCTTCCGGTTCCCGGCCCGAACGAGTTGCTCGTGAAGGTGGCGGCCACGGGCGTGAACTTCATCGACACATACCAGCGCAGCGGTGTCTATCCGATGAAGTACCCCTTCATCCCCGGTTCCGAAGCTGCCGGCACGGTAGTCCAGGCAGGCCTGGACGTTGCTGCTTTCAGCGACGGGGACCGCGTAGCAACCGCGGAAGGCGGCGGAGCCTACTCGGAGTACATGCTGCTGGACGCGTCCAAGGCTCTCCCCGTTCCCCGGGATGTGAGCAGCGAGGTAGCTGCTGCCCTGCCGCTGCAGGGCATCACGGCGCATTACCTGTGCAACTCGACCTATCCGGTTCAGTCCGGGGAGACCGTCCTCACCCATGCCGGTGCCGGCGGAGTCGGGCTGCTGCTGACCCAGCTGCTCAAAGCCAAGGGCGCCACCGTGATCACCACGGTCTCCACCGATGAGAAGGAAGCACTGGCGGCCGCAGCCGGCGCGGACCGTGTGCTGCGCTACGACGGCTTCGCTGACCGGGTGCGGGAGCTGACAGACGGCCGCGGCGTGGATGTGGTGTTCGACGGCGTCGGGAAGGCCACGTTCGACGGCTCGCTTTCCAGCCTGCGGCCCCGCGGCATGATGGTGCTGTTCGGCGGTGCGTCGGGCCAGGTGCCCCCGTTCGACATCCAGCGGCTGAACGCCCTGGGCTCGCTGTACCTGACCCGGCCGACCATAAGGGATTACCTGCTCAGCGCGGAGGAACGGCAGTGGCGTGCCCGCGAACTGTTCGAAATGGTGGAGGCCGGGACCCTGGACGTGCGGATCGGCGCAACCTATCCCCTTGCCGAAGCTGCCCGCGCGCACGAAGACCTGGAAGGCCGCAAGACGACCGGCAAGGTGCTGCTGGTTCCGTAGCGTTCGCCCGGGTTGGGGTTCTGCTGCCGGTTCCGGGTTCTGCTGCCGGTTCCGGGTTCTGCCGCCGGTTCGAAGCGGGAGCACAAGTGCGAACCGGTCGGATCTTCCCGAACTGGCAGCAGAATTGCCCCCGCCGGCCCCCGCACGCCGTGCCTGATACCGCTCCCTTACAACGGCGCAGCGATTTTGTGCCAGACTCTGCGCCATGACGAGCCCCAAGGCCCCGGATAACGTCAAGCTGCTCGACGCCGCGAGCATCGTCCTCGTCGTCGTGGGCGTCCTGTGCGCCAGTTTGATCAGCCTGCCGCCAAGGGCCCAGCTCGTTCAGGCCACGCCGCTTCTCTTCGGACTCACCCTGACCGTCCGGGTGATCAGGGACCGACAGTCCGCGGGACGGCACGAAACCGTGCGGACCGTTCGGCCCCGGGGCAAGCGCTTGGGACCTGCTGCCTTGGCCGGAGCAGTTCTGGTTCCCGTCCTCTTCTACGGCGCTGTCCAGGGGTACGGCTGGTTAGCCACCGGCTGCCTGCTCGTCGGAGTGGGCACCAGCACCTCATCCCTGGTGGAGAGCCGGAAACCAAATGATCCAGTCCAAAACGGATGCGCGGGCGGCAGAGACGAAGACGGGCCGCGCATCAAGGGCGGCTAGGCCGGCTCCCCAAGCAGGGCGAGCTCCTGCCGCAGGTCCGTGTCCTCCCTGAGCAGGACCACCCGCATACCCAGTGCCTCGGCCGCTTCGATGTTCGCCCGGTTGTCATCGATGAACACCACATCTTCGGGGGCTGCACCGAGGCCTTTCAGGACATACCGGTAAACCTGCGGCTCCGGCTTGACCATGCGCAGCCGGCCGCTGAAGTAGCGGGCGGCGAAAAACCCTGGCCAGGCGGCCTCCGACTCGTACCGGTGGGACATCCCTTCGGGCATGTTGGAGAGCAGAGCCAAGTGCGCCCCCTGCCCCGCCATGAAATCAAGGACTTCCAGGGTTCGGGGGTTCAGCCGGGACCACAGGCGGGCGTCCAGCTCTTCCAGCCGGTCCAGGTCATCACCACCGACGGCCCGGCCAAGCACGGAAGACCAGTATTCAGCCGGACTGAGCCCGCCGCCGTCGTACTCCAGCCGCGCAGCCCAATACGAACTCGACGGGGACCGCAGGTCCAGTCCGGCTGAATACTGCAGCGCATCCCAGTCTTCAGCGAGGGGCTCGGTGGAGATCACTTTGCCGTAGTCGAAGAGGTACCAGGTGCCGGATGCGGGGAAGGTAGTCATCCTCCACAAGCTAACAAACATGCGCGAAGCCCCGCCGGAACGTACCCGCGGGGCTTCACGCAATCAGGGAAAGCTACCGCTGAACGGCACCGAAACGCTCGGCAGCCAGCGCGACAGCGGCGGCCCGGGATTCCGAGGCCTCATCGGCGGTCAGTGTGCGGTCCGGTGCGCGGAAGCGCAGGGCGAAGGCGAGGGACTTCTGTCCTTCGTCGATGCCCTTCCCGGTGTACACGTCGAACAGTGCGATGTCTTCCAGCAGGTCACCGGCGCCTTCGCGGAGGGTTTCCAGCACGGACTCGGCCGGGATCTCGGCGGCCACAATGAGCGCAACGTCCTGCGTGGTGGCCGGGAACGTGGAGATTTCCTTCGCCACGATCACGTCCGGCGCGGCGTCGAACAGCGCGTCGGCGTTGAGTTCCAGCGCCACGGTGCGGGCCGGCATGTCCCGGGCTGCGAGCAGCTTCGGGTGCAGTTCGCCGGCGTAGCCGACGGTTTCGCCGCTGCGCAGCGAGATCCTGGCGGTGCGTCCCGGGTGGAAGGCCTGGTGTTCGCCCTGGCTGATGACCAGTTCGACCCCGAGCACGTCACCCATGAGCCGCGCGGTGTCCACGGCGTCGGCCCAGTCCCAGGCGCGTGGGGTGTGGCCGGCGCCGGCGGGTGATTCGTGCCCGGTGAAGAGCACGCCGATGTGCAGCGGCTGGTCCGGGATGCCGTTGTACAGGCCGTCGAGGACCTCCTCGGACGGCCTGACGCCCAGCGGCGGGATCGATTCCGTCCCGTTCTGCTCACCCGGGAGGAAGACCAGCGCGGATTCGTACAGTGCCAGGTCGCGGAAGCCGCGCGAAAGGTTCCGCTTGGCGACGTCGAACAGGCCCGGCAGCACGGAGGTGCGCAGGTAGCCGAACTCGGCGGAGAGCGGGTTGGCCAGCTTGACCGCGGGGCGCTCCTCGCCGGCAACCGGGGTGCCGAAGGTGTTGTTGTCTTCTTCGGTGACGAAGGGATAGGACAGCACTTCGGTCATGCCCGACGCCGCGAGGGACTGGAGCAGGCGGCGGCGCTGCTGCTGGACGCGCGTTAGCCCGCGCCCGGGAGGAGCAACGGGAAGAGTGGACGGGATCTTGTCGTAGCCCACCAGACGGATGATTTCCTCGGTGAGGTCCTCACGGGTTTCAAGGTCGGACCGCCAGCTCGGAGGAACAACCCGGAAGCCGCCGTCGGCTTTTTCAACGTCCGCCCCAAGATCGGTGAGGGCGCCGGTGATCTGCTCTTCGGTGAAGTTCAGGCCGATCAGATTGGCCGGGAAGTCCGCTGGCAGGAAGATGCTGCGGGTTTCCGGCGCGATGCCGGCGTCGGTGATGGACTCGTCGGCGGTGCCGCCGGCCAGTTCCACGAGCAGGTCGACGGCGCGTTGGGCGGCGATGTCCGCGACGTACCAGTCAACGCCGCGTTCGAAGCGCTTGGACGCTTCGGAGGGCAGTTTGTGGCGGCGGCGGGAGCGTCCAATCGAGACTTCCTCAAAGTGGGCTGCCTCAATCAGGACGTTCTGCGTGGCGTCAGAGACCTCGGTGGCGTTTCCGCCCATGACGCCCGCAATGCCGATGGCACCGGAACCGTCCGTGATCAGCAGGTCCTCCGGGTCCAGGGTGCGGACCTTGTCGTCTAGGGTCTTCAGCGTCTCACCCGGGTTGGCACGGCGCACCACGATTTCACCGGTGAGCTTGTCCAGGTCATAGAAGTGCAGCGGCTGGCCGAGCTCAAGCATCACGTAGTTGGAGATGTCCACCACCAGGGAGATGGAACGCATGCCGGCCAGGCGCAGTCGGGAAGACATCCACGGCGGCGTCGGGCGGGTCGGATCCACGCCGCGGACGGTGCGGGCGACGAAACGGTCGCAGCCGGCCTTGCCGTAGATCGGGGCTTCGTCGGCCAGGCGCACCGGATACCCGGCGCCGTCGGCCTCCGGAACCTCCACCGTGGCGGCGGGATCGGTGAACTTGGTAGCCGTTGCGTGGGCGTATTCGCGGGCAGCGCCGCGGATGGAGAAGACGTAGCCGCGGTCCGGGGTGACGTTGATTTCCGCGGCCTGGTCGTAAAGACCGAGCAGTTCCATCGCGTCGGTGCCAACCTCGGGATCAAGTCCCAGGGTGGAGAGGACCAGGATGCCGTCGTGGTCTTCGCCGATGCCAAGTTCACGCACGGAGGCGATCATGCCGGCGGAAACGTGGCCGTAGGTCTTGCGCGGGCTGATCCGGAAGTCTCCGGGCAGCACGGCGCCGGGCAGGGTGACAACTACCTTGTCCCCCACCTCGAAGTTGTGCGCGCCACAGACGATGCCCTGCACGCCGGAGGGATCGATGCCCTCCCCGGTGAGCGTCTGCTCGGCGCCCTCGGGCACCACGCGTACGGAGCACCAGTTGATGGTCTTGCCGTTCTTCTGCGGCTCAGGCTCCTTGGAGAGCACCTGGCCAACCACGATCGGGCCGGAGAGTTCGTCGGTGGGACGGTGGACGTCCTCTTCCTCCAGGCCAACCTTGACCAGTTCCGCCATGACGTCTTCGGCGGTTGCGTCCGCCGGAACCTGGGCATACTCGCGCAGCCAGGAAAGTGGGATTCTCACTTAGATCTCCATCCCGAAGTGTTCGCTGAAACGTACGTCGCCTTCGATCATGTCCCGCATGTCGGATACTTCGTTGCGGAACATCAGGGCACGTTCAATGCCCATGCCAAAGGCAAAACCTGAGTAGACCTCGGGGTCGATTCCCGCGGCGCGCAGCACGTTGGGGTTGACCATGCCGCAGCCGCCCCACTCGATCCAGCGCGGGCCGCCCTTGGCGCCTGGGTGCCAGATGTCCAGCTCGGCGCTGGGTTCGGTGAACGGGAAATAGTTCGGACGCAGGCGCACCTTGGCCTCGTCGCCGAAGAGCACCCGGGTGAAGTGCTCCAGGGTACCCACCAGGTCTGCCATGGTGAGGCCCTTGTCGATGGCCAGGCCTTCGAACTGGTGGAACACGGGGGTGTGCGTGGCGTCGAGTTCGTCGGTGCGGAACACCTTGCCCGGGCAGAGCACGTAGATGGGCAGGTCGCGCTCGAGCATGGAACGGACCTGCACCGGGGAGGTATGGGTGCGCATGACCAGGTGCGCTTCGGGAGGCTCCACGAAGAAGGTGTCCTGCATTTCGCGGGCGGGGTGGTCCGGCTTGAAGTTCAGCGCGTCAAAGTTGAACCATTCGGATTCCACCTCGGGGCCTTCGGCGATTTCCCAGCCCATACCCACGAAGATGTCGCTGACGCGGTCCTGCAGGGTGGAAAGCGGGTGGCGTCCGCCAATGCGACGGCGGCGCGGAGCTGCGGTGACATCCACGGCTTCCTCGACGAGGATCCGCGCGTCCCGCTCGGCTTCGAGCTCCACCGTGCGGGCCGCGAGCGCTTGGTTGATTCGTCCGCGGGCCGGGCCGATTACCTTTCCGGCTGCTGCCTTCTGGTCCTTGGGCAGCGACCCGATCTGGCGGTTGGCCAGGGACAGCGGGGACTTCTCCCCGGTGACGGCGATGCGGACGTCCTTGAGGGCATCCAGGTCCGCTGCGGAACCGATGGCTGCGAGCGCTGAATCAACGGCAGCCGCGATGGCTGACTCGTCGAGCGGATTGGGCGCCGCGTTGTCTGGGGAGTCCGTCCCCGGTATGGAGTTCGACATGTACCGTTCTTACCTGTTTCCGGCCGTGTTGACGTGAATGGTTGTGGATGCTGTGTCCTGCAGGCAAAGGCACGAAGCCTGCGGCTACCAGTCTAACCAACTCATCCTCTCCGCCCGGGCAGTGTGAAGGCACCCCGCCTGTCCTAGCATTGGCGCATGGCTCCTCCCCTGTCCCGCCAGCACGCGCTTCGCCGAGCAGTGAACCTGGTCAACGGCACGACGGCGGCAGGCCTGCTCGCTGCCCGGCTGGGCAGGGTTCCGGTGCGGCAGGGGCCCGGCGGGCTGCTGCTCGCCGGCGGCTGGAACCATCCACTTCCCCGCGCGGCAGCCTTCACCCTGGGAAACGTGATTCTCTACCGTTCCCGGGTTTCTCAGGCGTTCGACGCCGGACCTGCCTCCGCGCTGCTGCGGCATGAGGCGCGGCACAGCAGCCAGTACGCGGTACTGGGGCCGGCATTCCTGCCGCTTTACTTCGCCGCAGCGGGGTTCTCCAAGCTGCGTTCCGGAGACCCGGCGTCGTCGAACATTTTTGAAATCCTGGCCGGCCTGTCCGACGGCGGCTACCGGACCCGCGCTTCCCGCCCCGCCGCCATCGAAATCACAGAAACTGCCCGAATAGGGGGGTCTAACGTGCAGTTTCTGCCATCTCGAAGGGGCGGAGAGGGTAGGCACGAATTCGAACATATGTTCTAATGGGTGGCATGAGGTGGCAGGAGCAGGAACCCAAGGCGGCGCCGTCCCCTGACGCGCTGCTACCGCTGCAGGGACTGGTCCGCTCCGTGCAGACCCCGGGATTTGCCGGCGTGACGTTCCACGAGGTCCTCGCCAAATCCGTACTGAACAAGGTTCCGAGGACCTCGTCGATGCCCTTCGGCTGGACAGTGAACCCCTACCGGGGCTGTAGCCACGCCTGCGTGTACTGCTTTGCCCGTAAGACCCACAGCTACCTGGATCTGGACACCGGAGCAGACTTCGACAGCCAGCTGGTAGTCAAAACCAACGCAGCGGAGGTCTTGCGGCGTGAACTGGCACGGCCTTCCTGGGACTACGAACACGTGGCCATGGGCACCAACACCGACCCGTACCAGCGGGCTGAGGGCCGCTACAAACTGATGCCCGGCATCATCCGGGCCCTGGCGGACAGCGGAACCCCCTTCTCCATCCTGACCAAAGGAACCCTGCTGGCCCGCGACCTGCCGCTCCTGGCGGAGGCAGCGCAGCAGACCAGCATCAGCATGGGCATTTCGCTCGCCCTGCTGGATCCGAACCTTGCCCAGCGGGTGGAGCCGGGCACGCCCTCGCCCAAAGCCCGGCTGGAGCTGGTCCGCCGCATCCGGGATGCCGGCATGGACTGCAACGTGATGGCCATGCCGATCCTGCCCTGGCTGACTGACGGCGACGAATCGCTGGACGCGCTCTTCTCCGCACTGGCCGACGCCGGCGCCACCTCGGTCACGGCCGGTGCCCTCCACCTGCGCCCGGGTGCACGCGAGTGGTACCGCCAGTGGCTGGCCCGGGACTATCCCCAGCTTTCGGCGCGCTACGACAAGCTGTACGACGGCGGCACCTACGCGTCCAAGGAATACCGCCAGTGGCTTGCGGGACGAATAACCCACTTCAAGAACCGGCATGGATTCGCCGGCCGGAACCAGTTCCTCGCCACCCGCGGCGCCGCCCGGCCCGCGCCCAAGACTGCGGCGGGCATGCCAGTGGCAGCCGGAACCCTTTTCTGATTCTCCGGAAGGTCTTGACCGGTGCCGCGGAGGGTTCTAAGTTACAACCAAATGGTTGTAGATGCGTTGCCCGACGAAGCCGTGAGCCGCCTGTTCCATGCCCTGGCGGACAGCACGCGCAGGGATATCCTGCGCCGTGCTGCCGCCGGCGAGCTGTCGGTATCCCGGCTGGCCGAGGCCTATCCCATGAGTTTCGCGGCGGTGCAGAAACACGTCGCGGTCCTTGCGGACGCAGGCCTGGTCTCCAAGGAACGCCGCGGGAGGGAACAGCTCGTGAGCACCACACCCGATGCCGTGGAGCAGGCACACCGCGCCTTGGACGCGCTGGCAGAGACCTGGGCCGGCCGGCTGAACCGGATGTCCGACCTGCTGCGGCAGGACAAGCCCGGGAACCTCCCGGGAGCTGGGAAGAACCGCCATGAGCGTGAAACGCGTTGACAAGGACTATGACACCCTGACCATCAGGGCCCTCGCAGAATTCGAGGCAGCCCCGGAGAGGGTCTGGGAGCTCTGGGCCGATCCCTGCAAGCTGGAGGGCTGGTGGGGTCCACCGACCTACCCGGCCACGGTGCGGGAACACAGCCTGGTACCCGGCGGAAGCGTCACTTATTTCATGACTGGACCGGATGGACAGACCTACCACGGCTGGTGGGCGGTGCAGCAGGTGGATGCACCCCGGCAGCTGAGCTTCCGGGACGGATTTGCTGATCAGGACGGAACCCGCCGGGATGACATGCCCGTCACAGAGGTCACGGTGACGCTCACGGCCCGAGACGGCGGAACAGCTGCAGAAATAGTGACGTCCTTCGCGGACCGGACCCAGATGGAGGAGCTGATCTCAATGGGTGCGGTAGAAGGCGCCGCCGAGGCGATGTCGCAGATGGACGCCATCCTGGCGTCCGCCTAGCGAAGGCCGGAGAGTCCCCGGCCGGCTGGAACCTATTCGGCCGGGGACTGATCCGCGGCCCGGCGAACTGCCGAGACAATGGGCAGGTCCGCTGGAATCCACGGCAGTTCTGCAAGCTCCGGAGAATCCAGCCGCACCCAGCGGAGTTCATCGTGGTCCTCCAGCGGGCCGGGCTCCCCAGCCTTCACCTCAACAAGCCAAACCCGCATCGCGGCCTGGGGATTCAGCGGCCAACCCTGATCCAAAGGTCCGGTGACCTCGCTCCCGAGCACCACCTCGATACCGAGCTCTTCGGTGAGCTCACGGTGCAGTGCGGCCTCGCAGGTTTCCCCGGGTTCAACCTTGCCGCCCGGGAACTCCCACATGCCGGCATAGGCAACGGGTGCGGTACGGCGAGCGGCCAGCAGGCTCTGCGGCCGGCCGAGGTCATCCACGATTGCTGCCCCGACTACCTGCTTCAGTTCTGAATTCGACACAGATCGAGTCTACGGTGCCTACTGGCCTAGACTTGGAAGGAACGGCATCGTGGCCGTTTGGCCCCCGGCCAACGGCAGCGCCAGCGTTCCCGCTCCGGCCCCGGGCCCGCCAGACGCGCCCGTGCCTCTACACGGCTCCGCGGCACCGCTGATCCGAAAGCACCCCACGCACTTATGCCTTCCCTGCGCGTAGCGACGCCCAAAACCCGCCACGTATCCCTGGCCATCATTGCCCTTGCCGCCGGCGGATTCGCCATCGGCACCACCGAGTTCGCCATCATGGGCCTGCTCCAGGAAATGGTCGCCGACCTCGGTGTCTCCGTCCCCGAGGGCGGCCACGTCATCTCCGCGTACGCCCTCGGCGTCGTCGTCGGAGCCCCGCTGCTCGCCGCTGCCGGCGCCAAACTGCCGCGCAAGTGGCTGGCACTGGGGCTGATGGCGTTCTTCGCCGTCGCCAACCTTTCGTCCTTCATGGCTCCGGACTACGGCTGGCTGCTGTTCACCCGTTTCCTCAGCGGGCTGCCGCACGGGGCATTTTTCGGCGTCGCAGCGGTCATTGCAGCCTCCCTTGTTGCACCCACAAAGCGCGGCTGGGCCATCTCGATGGTCATGCTGGGCCTGAGCATCGCCAACGTGATCGGCGTGCCCTTCGCCACCTGGCTCGGACAGCTTGCCGGCTGGCGCTGGATGTTCGTACTCGTTGGTGCCATCGCCCTCCTGACGGTCGCCCTGGTGGCGTGGTTCGTTCCGTTCCAGGCCGCGCACCCGGATGCCAGCATCAAACGTGAACTGAGTGCCCTCCGCCGGATGCAGATGTGGCTGGCCCTGCTCGTGGGCACCGTCGGCTTCGGCGGCTTCTTCGCCGTCTACACCTACATCTCCCCCACCATGACCGAGGTTGCAGGTTTCTCCATGGGAGTGCTGCCGCTGATCGTGGGCCTCTACGGCGTGGGACAGGTGGTGGGCAACATCGTGGGCGGACGGATCGCGGACCGCTCAGTCATGGGCAGCATCTATGCCGTCCTGGCCGGAACCGTCGTGATCCTGGCTGTCTATGCCTGGGGCGTGCAGTACAAAGCCGGTGCGATCATCCTCGTTTTCCTGGTCGGGGCTATCGGGTCAGCACTGACTCCCGCACTCCAAACCCGCCTCCTGGATGTCTCCCCCGGTGCCGCGTCGCTGGCGTCCTCGCTGAACCACGCCGCCCTCAACATGGCCAACGCCCTGGGTGCCATGGCCGGCGGTCTGGTCATCGCGTGGGGCTGGGGCTTCCGGTCACCTGCGATCGTGGGTGCGGTTCTGGCGCTGCTGGGCCTGGGAGTTGCCCTGCTCAGCGGGGCTCTGGACCGCCGTCGTCCCGCCGGGGCGTCCGCGAACGAGGCGGAGAAGGCACTGCAGCGCTAGCGGCGGTTCTGGGACTTTAGCGGTTCTGGGTCTTTAGCGGTTCTGGGCGCGGGCGGAGGCGTAGAGGCACACGGTCGCGGCCGTGCCGACGTTGAGGCTCTCGGCCTGGCCGTACACGGGGACGGCGACGCGGTAGTCCGCTGCGGCAAGTTCATCTTCGGCAAGGCCCTGGGCTTCATTGCCGAACAGCCAGGCGGTGGGATCTTCCAGGCGCGGACCAGCATCTGCCGGTGCCTGCGCAAGGTCTCCGGAAACGGGTGCGAGCCGACGCAGCGCAGATGAGTCCTGGAGTGCATCCAGGTCCTGGCTGCCGTAGCCGTCCGCGGCGAGGATCGTGATGCCGGCCGTACGCAGCCGGGAGGAAAGCTCAGCAAAGTCCACGCCGGAAACGACGGGCAGGTGGAACAGGGAGCCAACGGTGGAGCGCACAGCCTTGGGATTGTGGATATCCACGCTGGACGCCGTGAGGATCACGGCGTCAGCTCCGGCAGAGTCCGCCGCCCGCAGGATGGTTCCGGCGTTGCCGGGGTCCCGTACCTCGCACATCACTGCCAGGAGCTTCGGCCGGGTGGCCAGTACGTCGTCGAGCGACGGCGACTGGATGCGGCACACAGCGACAATCCCCTGCGGGGACACCGTGTCCGCCATGGCCGCCAGGACCTCGTCCGTGGCCAGGCGCAGGCTGGTCTGCTCCGCCAGGTCAACCAGCTCGGGAAGCCGGTCCAGGCACGCTTCGGTGGCGTAAGCCTCGACGACGACGCCGGGACGGCCGTCCGCAACCGCCGCGCGGTGCGCCACGAGGGCTTCACGGACAGCCTGCGGGCCTTCGGCCAGGAACCGGCCGGTCTTTAAACGAGCCGAACGCCCCGCCAGCTTCGCTGCCTCCTTCACCCGATCTGCTCGGGGGTTGGACATCAGCAGAGCGGCGGAGCGTCCGGCGTCATGCATGTTCAGCAGGTACCGAAATTAGCCCTGGAACTTCTGGCGGGCTTCGCCGCCAGCAGGCTCCAGGCCGGCAGCCTTGGCTGCTTCCACGGAGTTGAACCAGTACTCGGCTACGGTCTGCTCGTACCAGGTGGAACCCGGGACGTGGTACTTGCCGGTTGCCGCACCCTTGATGACGTAGCCCTCAGGAGCTTCGCCTTCGGAGGCCTTGAAGCCGCCGTCAGCAACGGTGGCGGTAGCAGCCGGGGCAGTCTTGGCAGCAGCCTTGGCGGGAGCCTTCTTGGCAGCCGGTGCTGCAGCAGCAGCGGCCGGAGCAGAAGTGTCGGACGGCAGCGCGTCCTTGGCAACCTGCACCAGGGTGGCGAAAGCGTTGGCGTCGTTGACGGCCAGCTCGGCCAGCATGCGGCGGTCAACCTCGATCTCAGCAGCCTTCAGGCCCTGGATCAGGCGGTTGTAGGTGAGACCGTTGGCGCGGGACGCAGCGTTGATGCGCTGGATCCACAGGCGCCGGAAGTCGCCCTTGCGCTTGCGGCGGTCACCGTAGCTGTACACGTACGAGTGCAGCAGCTGCTCTTTGGCCTTGCGGACCAGGCGCGAACGCTGTCCGCGGTAGCCCTTGGCGCGCTCGAGGATTACCCGACGCTTCTTATGGGCGTTAATCGCCCGCTTCACACGTGCCACGTGCGTACTCCTTAGAAATAGTCCCGCGCACACTACCGGTGCTGCGGCCCCTGTCGGGCCGCGGGAAAGTTAGTTGAAATATGGAGCAGTCCTTCTCAGAACCGCAGGGGAAGATGGTTACTTGCCGAGCATCTTCTTGATGACCTTGGCCTCGCCCGGGGTGACGATCTTGTCACCGGCGAGACGGCGGGTCAGGCGGGAGGACTTGTGCTCCAGGTAGTGGCGGCGGTTCGCCTGCTGGCGCTTGAGCTTGCCGGTACCGGTCAGCTTGAAGCGCTTCTTGGCGCCACTGTGGGTCTTCATCTTCGGCATGGGAACCGATCTCCTTTGGTTTCCGCGGTACGAGCCCGCGGGGATATGGGCACCTGTAACGGTGCCGGGGTTTCCTAGGGACGCCTGGGCGTTCTAGCGGTGCTTACTCCGCTGAGCCAGGCTTCTTCTGGCTCGAGGCTCCCGGGGAGGGTGCCTTGCCAGCAGGCTTGGGCGCGGCGGCCGGCTTCGGCCGGGCAGCGGGCTTCGGCGCGGACGGCTTGACGGCCGTCGGCTTGGGCACTGCCATGGGCTTGGGCGCTTCGGCCGGCTTTGCTGCAGCAGGTGCCGCAGCAGGCTTTGTGGCCGGCTTGGCGGCAGCAGCCTTGGCTGCTTCCTCCGCACGGCGGGCATCGGCAGCAGCCTTGTCCGCCGCAGCCTTGGCGGCCTGCGCTGCCTTTGCCTTCTCAGCCTGTTCCTGCTCAGCACGGGCCTGGTCGGCTTCGGCTGCGGAAGATCCAAGGCGCAGACCGTCCGGCAGCAGATCTGCCAGGCTCTGCGTCATGGGTGCCTTGTCAGCACTGGTGTCGACCCGTGCCGGGGCTTCACCATTCTTGGCGGCTTCGTTGGCGGCCTTCGCCTCAGCGCGCTGGGAAGCGCGGCGGGCTTCAGCCTTGGCTTCTGCCTTGTTCTTGAGGGGGCCGATCACCATGACCATGTTCCGGCCGTCGATGCGGGGGCTGGACTCAACCACACCCACCTCGGAGACGTCCTCAGCGAACTTCTGCAGCAGGCGGATGCCCATTTCAGGGCGCTGCTGCTCACGTCCACGGAACTGGATCATGGCCTTGACCTTGTCACCCGCACCGAGGAAGCGAAGGGCATGCCCGCGCTTGGTCTCGTAGTCGTGGGTGTCGATCTTGAGACGGAAACGGATTTCCTTCAGGACCGTGTTGGTCTGGTTCTTGCGTGCCTCACGGGCCTTGACTGCGGCTTCGTACTTGTACTTGCCGAAGTCCATTAGTTTGCACACCGGAGGCTTCGCCTGAGGTGCTACCTCTACAAGATCCAGGTCGGACTCCGCTGCCAGGCGAAGGGCGTCCTCGATCCGGACCACACCTACCTGTTCCCCAGCCGGTCCTACCAACCGCACCTCAGGGACACGGATCCGATCATTGATTCTTGGCTCGCTAATGTTGCAGCTCCTGTTTGACTCAAAACGGCTACCGCCTGCAACTGAAGAAGGCCCCCAATTGCACGCGCAATCGGAGGCCTCGGGGATCGGCCGGGCACTGCTTTGCAGTGCACTTCCCGGAATCATCCGAAGATGATGCCCCGGAAGGGCCGACCAGAACCCGGCAACTCTGATCCGGCCGTGAGGCTGGTTTAATCAGGCTGACGCGGGTGGGAGAGACTCCGCTTGCATACCGGTCCCGTTACCTGCGCCAGCATTCCACTGATTTTCATCATGTCGGTGAGCTGGGCACAAATAACGTGTACCGGTCGGTCTGTGACAAGCTTACCAGTATGAGTACCCCACAGAGCAATCCGGCTGGCGATTCTGCCCGCCATTCCTTCCCCGGAACCTCCGAAGAAGAAACCCACACCCATTCTGAGAGCCCCGTGTCGGACCACGTCCGGGACATCGCCGAAGTCCCGGCGGTTGAAGTCATCACCACCGCGGCAGTCCACCTGATGAGCGCGGCCGCCGTGAAGTGCGGCCTGGCCGAAGGTGCGGATGCAGAAGAACTCAAGGACCTGGACGAGGCCCGCAAGCTGATCACCGCACTGGCCGGCTTCGTGACCGCGGCCGCTCCGGAAATCGGCAGCCAGCATGCCGGTCCGTTGCGTGACGGGCTGCGTTCCCTGCAGCTGGCCTTCCGTGAGGCTTCCTCCGTTCCGGATGCTCCCGGAAAGGGACCGGGCGAGAAATTCACCGGACCCGTCAACTAGGTTTCAGCACACGCATAAGGCCCGAAGGATGTTCCTTCGGGCCTTATGCATGCCTAGACCAGCGTGCGGCGGGCGTTCACCACAGCCCGAATGCCAAGCGTGAGAAGAACCATCAGCGCTGCTGCGGTGCCGGCGAAGGCGAAACCCGCCCAGGGTCCGACGACGTCGATCGCCATTCCCGCCAGCGGCGCACCGATGGCGGTACCCGTGGTCAGCGCGGACCCGTACCAGCCCATGGCCTCTCCCCTGCGTTCTTCCGGGACCAGGTCCGCGACGCGCTCGGACGCCGCTGAAAGGACAGGCGCGCACAGCAGTCCACCGGGAATCGAAAGCAGCGCCAGGGACACGGTGTCGGTTGCCAAGGACATCGGCAGCGTCAGCACCGCCATGGCGAGCAGCAGCAGCATGGGCGAGACACGCCGCTTCATGGCGCCGTAGACCAGGCCGCCCACGAGCGAGGCGAAGCACCAGACCGCGAAGACTATGCCCAGCTGGCCCGGGTTGCCGGAGGACTCCACCAGGGCCACGATGCCGACGTCGCTGCTGGCCAGCAGCAGGCCCGCGCCTGCAGCCACGACGAACACCACGGCAACGCTGACCGTCAGCCAGGAGAAGCCTGCTGCTGCACGGGCCAGCAGTCCGCCGCTCTGGCCTTCCGCTTCAACCGCGGCACCGGCCGCTTCGGTCAGCTCAGCCGCCGGTTCGCCCAGGTGGGCCGGCGCGGAGGACACCACGGCCGCCGTGGCCGCTTCGACGTCGTGCTCCGTGGCCTCGGGCGATTCAGACCTGGTGGGCGGGTTGAACCACATCAGGAAGAGCCCGGCACCGGCCGTGCAGATGCCCACCAGGGTCAGCCCGACGGCGGTGGAGACTGAAGTGGCCAGGACGGCACCTACGGCCGGCCCGCCCATGAACACCACTTCGGTGCCGATCGAGTCGAGCGTGAAGGCGGTCCGCCGCTTGTCCCCCTTTGCGAGCACGCCAAGGGACTGCCGCACCACGCTGAAGACGGGCAGCGTGAACAGCCCGCCGATCAGGGCCAGTACCAACAGCCACTCGTAGCTGACGTGCGGGGCCACGGACCAGATCACGGCTTCGGAAATCACCGAGGGAATGAGCGCCTTGCGCAGGCCCACGTTATCCACCCGGCGGCCGCGCCACGGAGCTCCGACGGCGATGCCGATGGTCACAAGGGCGGCGACGACTCCGGCAGCGGCATACCCCTTGTCCAGGGTGAGCACTACGTGGAGGGTCAGGAGCACGCCGGCGGCAGCATGGGGGAAACGGGCCAGCATGCCCACCAGGAGCACACGCCGGACCGGGACGATGGCAAGCAGGTCCCGGTAGACACTAAAATTCACTGCACTTCTCTTCTGGCCGCTCGGGCCGGTCAGCGCGTGATTTTCAGTTCCAGGGAATCTACGCGCTCAACGAATTCGGGATGGCCGGCAAGGCGCTGCTGGAACGCTGCTGCGAGTGACTGGACGCCTGCCGCGTCGAGTCCCGGTGCCAGTTGGAGAATGATTCTCAGTTCCGGCCCTGCGCCCCCGCCGGAAACCAGCGTACCCCCTGCCGTGCGGGAGGCTACGCCACCCCCGGCGGCGAGGCGCACCTGGCGCACCGCCGACTCCTGGCCGGCGGCTTCGGCGACGATCCCGGCAAGCCCGCCGTCTTCGTAGGAGGGCACCCATTCCCGCTGCTGGGCCAATGCCCACATGGCCGGCCGGCGTACCACGAACGTCACATCGTTGCCGGGGTCGATGACCAGCAGCTGGGCCCCCTCGGACACCGCGGACAGGGCTGCCCGCGGTGCGTAGACCGCCACGGGGCGCGCCTCCGGATGCCAGTGCGCAAGAGCGTCCACGGAGGAGAAAACCGGCAGGGCCTTCCGCCCGTCGGGCGCGGTAAGGGTCACCAGCGCCAGGTCGGCTTCCTTGTCTGCCGTCAGTCCGTGGTCCGACGTAGCTTCCTCACCGAGGGTCGCGACGATCGCCACGTAGACCCTGGCTGTGGCAAGCGATTCCACCACCCCGGCCTCCGTGCCGGTTCCCGTGACCAGGGCCTGCACGGCAGCCGCGTACCCGGCGTCCGCCTGGCCGTCGTCCTTGTCGAACTGGTGCAGCGGGTTGCCCTCACCCTCCAGGCTGCGCCCTTCCCAGGGCACGCCGGCGGAGTCCGTCGGCCCTCCGGCCCCCGCCAGTGCTGCGGCGATGTGTCCGGGAAGTTCGCGCTTGGCCACGGGTACTAGCGCTCCGGGTGGCCGGCGACGTCGAATGCCTGGGGCAGCGTGAAGGCGCCGGCGTACAGTGCCTTGCCCACGATGGTGCCTTCCAGCCCGAGCGGAACGAGTTCACGCAGCGCAGCCAGGTCATCCAGGCTCGAGATGCCGCCGGAGGCCACTACCGGACGGTCGGTGCGTGCCAGCACGTCACGCAGCAGGTCAACGTTCGGTCCGCGGAGGGTTCCGTCCTTGGTCACGTCGGTGACGACGTAGCGTGGACAGCCGGCATCTTCGAGGCGGGCGAGGACCTCCCAGAGGTCACCGCCTTCCTTGGTCCAGCCGCGGGCGGCCAGCGTGGTGCCGCGCACGTCCAGCCCGACGGCGATCGCGTCGCCGTAGCGGGCAATCGCGCTGGCGGTCCATTCCGGGTTCTCCAGGGCAGCGGTGCCCAGGTTCACCCGGCGGGCACCGAGTTCCAGCGCTTTCTCCAGCGATGCGTCATCCCGGATACCGCCGGAAAGCTCCACCTTGATGGAAAGCTCTTCCACCACGCGCTTGAGCAGCGGCAGGTTGCTGCCGCGGCCGAAAGCTGCGTCCAGGTCAACCAGATGCACCCACTCGGCGCCGTCGTTCTGCCAGGCCATGGCAGCATCCAGCGGGTCGCCGTAGCTCGTCTCGGAGCCCGCTTCGCCCTGGACCAGCCGCACGGCCTGGCCGTCGGCAACGTCCACCGCAGGGAGCAGTTCGAGGATGGGTGTTTCGGTGAGGGACATGGTCCTGCTTTCAGAGGTGGGGCCGGCTCAGAGGCCGAGGGTAAGGACGTAGGCACCGAGCAGGGACATTCCTGCCAGCACCCAGAAACTGATGGAGATCATGCGCGGCATGCCCTGCCGCCGGAAGGAGATGGCTCCGCCAATCAGCAGGCCGGCCAGACCCATGAGGACAACACTCCACACGGCTCAGCCCAGGCCTTTCAGCCAGTTTTCAAGCAGCGCGGCGCCGGCATCGCCCGACTTTTCCGGATGGAACTGGGTGGCACTCAGCGGACCGTTTTCAACGGCAGCCACAAAGGGCCCGCCGTGGTTGGCCCAGGTAACCAGCGGCGGCTGCATGGCAGGCTGCGTGACGTCGAAGTCCCACTTCTGCACGCCGTAGCTGTGCACAAAGTAGAACCGTTCGTCTTCGAGGCCGGAGAAGAGGCGGGACCCCGCCGGGGCTTCGACGGTATTCCAGCCCATGTGCGGAACCACATCCGCGGCCAGCCGCTCCACCACGCCCGGCCATTCGCCCATGCCCTGGGTGCGGACACCGTGTTCCACGCCCTCGTCGAAGAGGACCTGCAGACCCACGCAGATGCCGAGCACAGGCCGGCCGCCGGCTACGCGGCGGCCGATCATCCGCAGCGCGTCGACATCCTTCAGTCCCTGCATCACGGCCGCGAAGGCACCGACGCCGGGAACCACCAGGCCGTCCGCTTCCAGCACGTCCGACGACTTGGAACTCAGGGTGACGTTGGCCCCCACCCGCTCCAGCGCGCGCACGGCGGAGTGGATGTTGCCGGATCCGTAGTCCAGGACCGTGACGTTGCGGCTCACAGCGCGCCCTTGGTGGAAGGAATACCGTCTACGCGCGGGTCCGGTTCGACTGCGGCACGCAGGGCGCGCGCGAAGGCCTTGAACTGGGCTTCCACGATGTGGTGCGGGTCCCTGCCACCGAGCACGTTCATGTGCAGGCAGATTTGGGCGTGCAGGGTGATCGCCTCGAATACGTGGCGCGTCAGTGACCCGGTAAAGTGACCGCCGATCAGGTGGTATTCCTGCCCGGCGGGCTCTCCGGAGTGGACCAGGTAGGGGCGTCCTGAGATGTCGACGACGGCGTTGGCCAGCGCTTCGTCCAGCGGAACGGTGGCCTCGCCGAAGCGGCGGATACCCGCCTTGGAGCCCAGGGCAGTCTTCAGGGCTTCACCGATGCTGATGGCAACGTCTTCAACCGTGTGGTGGGCGTCGATGTGGGTATCTCCGGTCGCCTTGACTGTGAGGTCGATCAGCGAGTGCTTCGCCAGGGCGGTGAGCATGTGGTCGTAGAACGGCACGGAGGTGCTGATGTCCGACTGTCCGGTGCCGTCCAGATCCAGTTCCACGAGGACGGATGATTCGCTGGTGGTCCGCTCGAGGCGGGCCGTGCGGCCGGTGGCGGTCTCCACGGTCATAAAAGGTTCCTTAGGAAGAAGGGGCTCTGGTTACCAGTCTAGTGTTTGCGCACCGGAGGCGGCGCTCCGGTCGCCGCTGCATGCTAGGCCGAGAGCAGCTCACGGAGCCGGGTGAGGAAGGCGGTGGTTTCGGCCTCCGTGCCGGCGGTCACGCGAAGATGCCCCGGGATACCCACGTCGCGGATCAGCACACCCGCATCCAGGAGCCCCTGCCAGGTCTTCCGCGGGTTCTCGAGTCCCCCGAAGAGGACGAAGTTAGCATCCGACTCGGCCGGCTGCAGGCCCAGTTCGGTCAGTTCGGAGACAATGCGGTCCCGTTGGGCCTTGATGTCCTCCACATTGGCCAGGAGGGCGGGAGCGTGGGCAAGGGCGGCATTGGCGGTGGCCTGCGTGACCGCCGAGAGGTGGTATGGCAGGCGGACCAGGCGCAGGGCATCGGTAACCTCCGGCGCCGCGGCCATATACCCCAGGCGGGCACCGGCCAGGGCGAACGCCTTGCTCATGGTCCGGGAAACGATCAGACGCTCGCGTCCGGGGAGCAGGGACAGCGCACTCGGAGTCCCTGCGTGGGAGAACTCGGCGTACGCCTCATCCACGATCACGACGGCGTTGCTGGCGCTGCCCGCCTCATAGACGGCTTCCACGACGTCCAGCCCGAGAGCCGTGCCTGTGGGGTTGTTGGGAGTGCACAGCAGGACGATGTTCGGTTTCGCTTCCCGCACCTGGTCAGCAGCCGAGGAGACGCTGAGCGTAAAGTCCGCGGCGCGGTGCCCTGCGATGTACTCGGTGCCGGTCCCGTTGGCGAGCAGCGGATACATGGAGTACGTGGGCGGGAAGCTCATGGCGGTCCGGCCCGGGCCTCCGAAGGCCTGCAGGATGTGCTGCAGGACTTCGTTGGAACCGTTTCCTGCCCAGATGTTTTCGACCGACAGCCCGTGGCCGAGGTAGGAGGCCAGCCGTTCACGCAATTCAGTGAATTCCCGGTCGGGGTAGCGGTTGAGCCCGGCTACCGCCTGGCGGACAGACCCGGCAATGGCGTCCGCAACTTCCTGCGGCAGTCCATGGGTGTTCTCGTTGACGTTCAGCAGGACGGGCACTTCCAGCTGCGGAGCTCCGTACGGAGTCTGGCCCCTCAAATCGTCTCGCAGGGGAAGTCGGTTGAGTCTTTCCAGCTGTTCGTTCACCACTACAGCTTAAGGCGCTGCCCGCCGCGCCGCAGAATCCTGCGTAACGGTGACCGGCAGCCCGGGGTGCTGTAAGGGCCTAGCCGGCCACCGGGATGTAGAGCTGGACACCGGCGGGGACCACGGCGTCGGAGAGGTTGTTCAGTTCCATGATGTCCGCGACGACGGCGCGGGGGTCACGTTCGGGAGCGTACTCTCCCGCGAGGCTCCAGAGGCTGTCCCCCCGTGTGCACGCTCACCTGCTGTGTCCGCGTTACCTCTGCGACGCCGCTCGAGGCGAGTGCAGGGGCGGTGAAGAACCCGATGAATGTCAGCAGCGCTGCCCCGCCGAGCATCACTGGAGCGCCGATCAGCAGGAGCCGGCCGCGGCGGGTGAGCTTCAAGGGACCCTGCGGCGCGGTGCGGCTTTTGCCGGAACGGCTTTCTGTGGTGCGGGCGGCCGCGGGGTTGGCACCTGAGCGGCGGGCAGCGGAGGCGAGACGGATGGAGCCCATTGAACTGGGGGCTGCCGCAAACTGAACGGACATGGCAAACCTTTCCGGATCGAAGCCTTTCTTCGCCGGCACACTCACCCGGCTTCGAAACTGGATTCGAACTGTTGGCATCTTCGAATCGAACATGTATTCGATTCCTGCTGTTTCCTTTTCTAGCATCTATCTACGAACGCTGTCGAGACTCACTCGAACAAATGTTTGAAAATGGCCTTCCGCTCACCTAGCGTGGTACCAGCGGAAACCTTCGAAAGCCGCTGGATGTGACCCTCTTGATGAGCGGACCGTTTCCGGCATCAGCGTTCGGACTAAAGGAAAACACCCGCCACTGACATTGCCGCCACTTCCGGGTAGCCCGGAACGCTCGAAGGGAAGCCGAAGTGCCCCGTAGGACAGACTCCGAAGGCCGCCCGGCTGCCGCTGCTGCGGTCGATTCCCCCCGCCCCCGGGCGCTGACCCCGCGGCAGAAGAAGATCCTGGAGACCATCCAGGCATCGGTCAGTGCCAACGGCTACCCGCCATCCATGCGCGAAATCGGAGACACGGTAGGACTGGCCAGCCTGTCCAGCGTCACGCACCAGCTGAGCCAGCTGGAGAAGATGGGATATATCCGGCGGGACCCGAAACGCCCCCGTGCCATGGAGATCCTGGTACCGCTGCTGATGCACAAGGAGACCTCCGGCTCCGCACCGGAAACCCCGGAGACCGGAGCCGCGGCGTCCGTCACGGAGCTGACCACCGCCGTGGACACAGCAATGGTTCCGCTGGTGGGACGGATTGCTGCCGGCGGGCCGATCCTGGCTGAGCAGGTGGTTGAGGAAATGGTCCCGCTCCCCCGACAGCTGGTGGGTCACGGTGAACTCTTTATGCTCCGCGTCTCCGGAGATTCAATGGTGGACGCCGCCATTTGTGACGGGGACTGGGTAGTTGTCCGGCGCCAGCAGACTGCTGAAAACGGGGACATCGTTGCCGCCCTGCTGGACGACGAGGCCACGGTCAAGACCTTCCGCCAGCGCAACGGCCACACCTGGCTGCTGCCGCAGAACACCCGCTACGAGCCGATCATGGGCGACCACGCAACCATCATGGGCAAGGTCGTTTCAGTGATGCGTTCCCTCTAGCCAGCCCAGGTCCCGCTCCGGTCTCCGCCTCTTCGACGGTCTTCGAAGCTAGGCTTCCGCGCGCTGGCCGGCGTTCAGCCGTTCCAGGATGCCCAGCGCCACGGACCTGTCCGTGGTCGACCAGAACGGCGGCAGCGCCGCGCGCAGGAACGCTCCGTACCGGGCCGTCGCCAGCCTCGAATCCAGCACCGCCACCATGCCGCGGTCTCCGGCAGCACGGATCAGCCGGCCGGCCCCCTGGGCCAGCCGGACGGCGGCATGGGTCGCCGAGACGCTCATGAAGCCGTTGCCGCCGGCCTTCGCCACAGCCCTCGTCCGCGCTGTCATCAGCGGATCATCGGGGCGCGGGAACGGAATGCGGTCGATCACGACCAGCCGGCAGGCTTCGCCCGGGACATCGACACCCTGCCACAGGGACATGGTTCCGAACAGGCATGTCGCGTCGTCCTCGGCGAATTCCTTGACCAGGGCGGACATAGAGGACTCGCCCTGGCACAGGATGGGAAAGTCCACTTTGTCGCGCAGGGCAGCCGCTGCGTCCTCGGCAGCACGCCGGGACGAGAACAGCCCCAGGGCGGCTCCGCCGGATGCCTTGAGGAGCGCTTCGAGTTCTTCCAGCTGGGCCGGTGACGTGCCGCGGTCCGGCTTGGGCAGGTCTTTCGCCACGTACAGGACACCCTGCCGGGGATAGTCGAAAGGACTGCCGACGTCGGTGCCCGTCCAGTCCGGGGCGCCGGCTCCGCTCAGGCCGAGTCCGCCCGCTACCGGTCCGAACTCGGTGCCGATCGCCAGGGTGGCAGAGGTCAGCACCACGGTGTGCCCGTCGAAGAGTCCGTCCCTGAGCCGTCCGGCTACGGAGATCGGTGCGATGTTCAGGGTCGCGGGCGCCGAGTCGTCCGCCGGGGAGTATCCCTCGCCCGGGGAGAACGTGCTCGGCCGCGAGGACCACAGGACTTCGCCTGAGTCCGGGGCCTCAAGAAGCCGTTCGCACAGTTCCAGCACGGCGAGCAGCCGTGAACGGGCCATCTGCCGTCCGCCGTCGCCGGCGTCCCCGCCTTCGGGCTTCGAATCAGAGAGGGCAACCCGGCAGGCTTCGCGCACCCGGGAAACCGCCAGCTGCTGTTCTTCGTTGAGGCCGGAGGGCATCAGTCCCGCGGGCAGGCCTTCCACGGACGAGTCAAAGGCACGGCCGGCTGCTGCCAGTTCTTCCACGGAAGCCGAAGTGTGTTTGCGTGCGGCTGTCACGGCGGCGCTGATGACCGTTCCGGAGAGCTGGCCGGTCACTGCCCCGGTCACCCGGTCCTGGAGCTCATGGGCCTCGTCAATCACCACCACGTCATAGTCCGGCAGCACCGCGAGTCCTTCGAACGCACTGATCGCCAGCATTGCGTGATTGGTGATCACGAGGTCGGCTACGGCTGCCTTGGCACGTGCCTGTTCACTGAAACAGTGCTCGGCCACGGGACAGCGCTGGGCTCCCAGGCACTCCATCGCCGTGACGGACACCTGCCGCCAGGCGCGGTCGCTGACGCCGGGCAGCAGCTCATCCCGGTCACCGGTTTCGGTTTCCTCAGCCCAGTCCCGCAGCCGCACTACCTCTCGGCCAAGGGCCGATGTCGGCCCCGCGGCAGGAGCCGGATGGGACACCGCCTTTTCTTCGCCAAGGGTAAAGAGGGCCCCCGGGTCATCGTCGTCGGGAAATCCGCCGCCCGTCTTGTGGACACAGACGTAGTTGCTGCGTCCTTTCAGGAGCGCGACGTCAACGTCACGGGACAGCTTGGGCTTCAGGGCAGCCAGCAGGCGCGGAACATCACGCCCAACGATCTGCGCCTGGAGGGCCAGAGTGGCGGTCGAAACCAGCGCCGGCTTGCTGCTCTGCAGCGCATGGTGGATCAGCGGCACCAGGTATGCCAGTGACTTGCCCGTACCGGTTCCGGCCTGGACCAGCAGGTGCCGGCCGGAGTCGATTGACTCGGCAACCTCCCTGGCCATTTGCTGCTGTCCCGGACGCTGCTGGCCGCCCATTGCTGTCACGGCCGTCTGCAGCAGGTCCAGGACCTCCCCGGCGGTGTCTTTCCTAGGCATGGCTAAGGAACGGCTCCAGCTCCGGAGCCAGGGAATCGCGGACCTTCACCCGTATCCGGGTGCCGCTTTCCTCATGGTCCAGCTGCAGGATCTCGGCATCCTGGCTGTGCAGGCGGGAAACAACATCGCCGCGGTCGTAAGGAACCAGCAGCTCGAGTTCAACGCCCGGGCGCGGAATACCTTCGGAGATGGCTTGGAGGAGCTCGTCGATGCCCTGCCCCGTGCGGGCGGATACTACGACGGTACGGGGTTCGCGCTGGCGCAGCCGTTCAATGACGAACGGGTCCGCGGCGTCGGCCTTGTTCAGCACAATGATCTCCGGGATCCGGCGGGCATCGACGTCGGCCAGGACTGAACGCACGGCCGCGACCTGCCCTTCCGGATCCGGGTGGGAGGCATCCACCACGTGCAGGATGAGGTCTGCGTCCGCCACTTCTTCAAGCGTGGAGCGGAAGGCTTCGACCAGCTGCGTGGGCAGGGACCGCACGAATCCCACCGTGTCCGCCAGGGTATAGCCCAGGCCGTCCGGGGTCTCCGCGCGGCGGATCGTGGGGTCCAGGGTGGCGAACAGTGCGTTCTCCACCAGGACCCCGGCGTCCGTGAGGCGGTTCAGCAGCGAGGACTTGCCGGCGTTGGTGTAGCCGGCGATCGCCACGGAAGGAATTTCGTTGCGCTGGCGGTTGGCACGCTTGGTTTCCCGGGCCGGCTTCATGCCGGCGATTTCGCGGCGCAGCTTGGCCATGCGGGTGCGGATCTTCCGGCGGTCAAGTTCAATCTTGGTTTCACCGGGACCGCGCGAGCCCATGCCTGCGCCGGCGCTGCCAACCTGGCCGCCTGCCTGCCGGGACATTGATTCGCCCCAGCCGCGGAGCCGGGGAAGCAGGTATTCAAGCTGCGCCAGTTCAACCTGGGCCTTGCCTTCGCGCGACTTCGCGTGCTGCGCGAAGATGTCCAGGATCAACGCTGTCCGGTCGATGACCTTCACCTTGACGATGTCTTCCAGTCCGCGGCGCTGGGACGGCGAAAGCTCACTGTCCACAATTACGGTGTCCGCACCGGTAGCCATCACCACGTCCTTGAGCTCCTGGGCCTTGCCGGAGCCAAGGAAAGTACCGGGGTCCGGCTTGAGGCGCCGCTGGATCATTCCGTCCAGCACCTCGGAACCGGCAGTCTCAGCCAGTGCCGCCAGTTCACGCAGCGAATTCTCGGCGTCCGCCGCCGTTCCTTCCGTCCACAGTCCGGCGAGCACAACGCGCTCAAGCCGCAGCTGCCGGTATTCAACCTCGGTGACGTCTTCGAGTTCCGTGGACAGTCCGGCTACACGGCGCAGGGCACGACGGTCCGCCAGATCCTGCTGATCCCCGTCATAATCTGAATGCTCTGCTGCCTGCGATGACAGCGCCTGGGCCTGTCCGCGGTATCCGCCGGCAGGATTGACGCTCTGCTTGGCGGCAGCTGCGTCTTCCTTGGCCAGGATCCGGTCAATGACACCCTGAATTTCTTCGGGTTGGAGGTCCGTGGGCGTCGAGCCGGCAGCAGGACGGGAATTGTTGATCGTCATAATCTCCTTAGAAGCGGTGTTAACCATGGTATGCCAGTGGACCCACATTGTGAGGGGCGCCCGGCAGGTTGTGCAAGAAGGTTCGCGGCCGTCCCCGATGGGGCCTGGAGCCCGGACAGCCACTAATCTTGGTAGTTATGGGTTCAGAGCATTACTTCAGTTCGCAGCCGGCAACGCCGGAGGTCCGCAGGCCGCTGCACGTCTCGCTTGCAGGACGCGAGGTCACCCTCGCAACCTCGGGCGGGATCTTCTCTCCCGACGGCGTTGATAAGGGAACGCAGGTTCTGCTCTCCGGTATTCCCGATCCGGCAGCAGAGGGCAATCTCCTGGACATCGGCTGCGGCTGGGGACCGATCGCGCTGACCATGGCCCTGAAGTCCCCGGCGGCCCAGGTCTACGCGGTGGACGTCAACGAGCGTTCCCTTGGCCTGACCCGGGACAACGCTGCGGCGCTGGGCCTGTCCAACGTGCGGGCGTCCCTCCCGGACGATGTCGATCCGTCCCTGCGCTTCGAAACCATCTGGTCCAATCCCCCGATCCGGATCGGCAAGGACGAGCTGCACGCGCTGCTGCTGCTCTGGCTTCCCCGCCTGGCTCCGGGAGGAACCGCCTGGCTGGTGGTGCAGAAGAACCTCGGGTCCGATTCGCTTCAGCGCTGGCTGGACGAGACGCTGGGCGCGGATTTCGGCGTGTCCCGGCACAGCACGGCAAAGTCCTTCCGCATCCTGAAGGTCCAGCGCGCCGCCTAGGACCCCGCGGTAACCGCTAGAGCAGGGTTCCGCGTGCCACCAGCACGGCGGGTCCGCTGAGCTCTACGTGCTCGCGCCCTTCCGGTCCGGTGAGGAAACGGATCCCCAGCACACCTCCGGGCACGGCAACGCTCCAGCTGTTCGGGGCAGCGGCTCCGGCCCAGAAGCGGGTCGCAGCGGCTGCAGCGCAGGCTCCGGTGCCGCAGGACTGGGTCTCCCCCACCCCGCGTTCGTGCACCCGCATGGTCAGCTGGCCCACGCCGTCGACCACCAGAGGTTCCGCCGGAACGACGAATTCGACGTTGGTCCCGTCTTCGGGGACGGGATCCACCGACGGCGCCGTGTTAAGGTCCGTCGCAGCCAGTTCCGACAGTTCCGCCAGGGCCACCACGGTGTGGGGGTTGCCCATGCTTACTGAGAGGCCGGGCCGGGGTACTTCCAGTCCGCCGGCGTCCACCACTGTATCCATGGCCTTCGCCGCAGCGTGATCCGGAAAGATGAATTCCCACGGGCCCATGTCCACGGCGTAGCCGTTTTCGGTGCGGGTCACCGTCTTCAGTCCTGCGCGGGTTCCGATCGGAAGGGCCTGGCCCTCGGCGAGCTGCGCCAGCCCCTCTTCCAGCAGGAAGTGGACGAATACGCGCACGCCGTTGCCGCACATCTCCGAGACACTGCCGTCACCGTTGCGGTAGTCCATGAACCACTCTGCGTCCGGGTTGGTCTGCAGCAGTGCCTGTCCTTCGGGAAGGTGCTCCGAACGCACGGCACGGATGAAGCCGTCTGCGCCAATGCCGTTGTGGCGGTCGCACACGGCTGCCACCTCCCCGGCGTCGTAGTCCCGCAGCCCGTCCGGATCGGCAACCAGGACAAAGTCGTTGCCGGTACCGTGTCCCTTCGCGAAGGCGAGGCCGGCCAGGCCGGAGGGCAGACCAGAGGCGGACAGGGCAGCGGGGGAAGTAGTGCTCACTGATCCAGAATAGCGGTGAGCGCCTTCTCATGCAGGTTGGGATCGAGGGCATCCAGCCACGTGACGCGCGGATCGGCCCGGAACCAGGTGAGCTGGCGGCGAGCAAACTGCCGGGTTGCCACCACGGTGTCCTCAACCGCCTGTTCCGTACTCCACAGTCCATCGAGGACTTTCAGGAACTGGGCGTACCCCAGAGCCCGTGAAGCGGTGCGTCCGGTGCGCAGACCGGCAGCGTCCAGGTTCCGGACTTCCTCCAGCAGGCCCTGCGCGACCATGCGGTCCACCCTCAGGGCGAGCCGTTCGTGCAGTACCTGGCGGTCGACGTCGAGCCCCACCTGGATGGCCGGCTGGTGGTAGGTGCGGTCCGGCATAAACGAACTGAACGGCCGTCCGGTGAGCTCGTAGACCTCCAGCGCGCGTACCACCCGGCGGGCATCGCCCAGCCGTCCGGCGGACACCGGGTCAACCGCCGCGAGCCGCCCGCGCAGCGCGTCGAGTCCGGCGCGCTCAAGTTCAGTTTCGATCCGCTGCCGCACCTGCGGGTCGGTGCCGGGAAACTCGAGGACGTCCAGGGCAGCGCGGACGTACAGTCCGGAACCGCCCACGAGGATCGGATACTTGCCGCGGGCACGGATCTGGTCGATGGCCGCGCGGGCCTGGGCCTGGAAGGCGGACACACTGGCGTCTTCGGTGACATCCAGGATGTCCAGCAGATGATGCGGAATTCCCCCGCGTTCGGCTTCGGGCAGTTTGGCAGTGCCGATGTCCATGCCGCGGTAGAACTGCATTGAGTCCGCGTTGATAATCTCCCCGCCCAGGTGCCGGGCTAGGGCGACGCCGAGGTCGGACTTGCCGGTTCCGGTGGGACCGACGACGGCGACAACGGGCAGCTGCGCGGCCGTCACCGGCGCGGCGGCAGGGCAGGCATGCCGAGGGAGACGCCTGCGCGGGCGGCGCCGTCGGCCGCTGGGGCCGGCACGCCGCAGGAGTCAGCCTGCGAACGGTCCCAGGCATCGCCGGCCCTGGAGCGGCGCAGCGAGTAGTCGGCGGGCGTCGCCGGGTCCGCAACGAGGTGGAAGGCTGCTGCGGACGTAACCGGAACGGTCACCAGGTCTCCCGGGCGCGGAACCGGGGCGCCATCGGGAACGGAGAAGTGCACCAGCCGCTGGTCGCGTGACCGGCCTGAAAGGCGTCCGGTCTCCTCGGATTTGCGGCCGGCCGCGGCCGTGACCATGACCTCCACCGTTGTGCCCACCTGCTTGGCGTTTTCCTCCGCGGCGATGCGGTCCTGCAGTGCGGTGAGCCGCTCGTAACGCTCCTGCACCACGGCTTTGGGCAGCTGGTCCGGAAGTTCGGCCGCCGGGGTGCCGGGCCGCTTTGAGTACTGGAAGGTGAAGGCAGTGGCGAACCGGGCCTGCTCGACGACGTCGAGCGTTGCCTGGAAGTCCTCTTCGGTCTCACCCGGGAATCCGACAATGATGTCCGTGGAGATGGCGGCATGCGGCATCTGCCGGCGGACCTTCTCCAGAATGCCGAGGAACTTCCCGGAGCGGTAGGACCGCCGCATGTCCTTGAGGACCTTGTCCGATCCGGACTGCAGCGGCATGTGCAGCTGGGGCATCACGTTATGCGTCTCAGCCATCGCATCGATAACGTCATCGGTGAAGGCGGCCGGATGCGGGCTGGTGAAGCGAACACGTTCGAGTCCCTCAATGGATCCGCAGGCGCGAAGGAGCTTGGCGAACGCGCCCCGGTCCCCGAACTCGACCCCGTAGGAATTTACGTTCTGGCCCAGCAGGGTGACTTCGATGGCGCCGTCGTCCACCAGCGCCTGGACCTCCGCGAGGATCTCCCCCGGCCGGCGGTCGCGTTCCTTGCCGCGCAGCGACGGGACAATGCAGAACGTGCAGGTGTTGTTGCAGCCAACCGAGATTGAAACCCAGCCGGAGTAGACGGAATCGCGCTTGGTCGGAAGCGTGGACGGGAAGACTTCGAGGGATTCAAGAATTTCCAGCTGCGCAGCGTCGTTGTGCCGGGCCCGCTCCAGCAAGGCGGGCAGGGCACCGATGTTGTGCGTGCCAAAGACCGCGTCCACAAAGGGGGCCTTGGCGACGATGGTGTCGCGGTCCTTCTGGGCCAGGCAGCCGCCGACTGCGATCTGCATCCCGGGCCGGGATTCCTTGACACGTGCCAGCTGCCCCAGATTGCCGTACAGCTTGTTGTCCGCATTCTCCCGCACGGCGCAGGTGTTGAAGACAACGACGTCGGCGTCCCCCTCTTCCGCGGGAACGTAGCCGGCGCCTTCAAGCAGGCCGGAGATCCGTTCGGAATCGTGGACGTTCATCTGGCAGCCGAAGGTCCGCACCTGGTACGTGCGCTGGTGCTCTTGGGCCTCAGGGCCGGCAGGCGGTTCGGGTGCGGGGCGGGATACAGACAGGCTCACCCTTCAAGGGTACGTCCCGCCGGGCGCCGCTCCCCAATTTCCCGCGAGAGGCCAGTTACGGCTCTTTTCAGCGCCGGGAAGAGCCGTAACTGGCCTCTCGGCGGTTCGCCGGGGCTTAGTACCAGTTGTTGGCGTAGTGGAAGTTCAGCGCGGAGCAGGGACTGCCGTAGCGCGACTCGATATAGGTCAGGCCCCAGTTGACCTGGGTGCGGTAGTTGGTCTGCCAATCGCCGCCGGCGGCGGCCAGCTTGGTCCCGGGCAGTGCCTGCGGGATGCCGTAGGCACCGGAGCTGGCGTTCGTTGCGCTGGTCAGCCACTCGGATTCCTTGTTCCATAGGGTGTCCAGGCACGTCATCTGT
Source organism: Arthrobacter sp. IK3 (assembly GCF_051337705.1). Classification (NCBI taxonomy): domain Bacteria; kingdom Bacillati; phylum Actinomycetota; class Actinomycetes; order Micrococcales; family Micrococcaceae; genus Arthrobacter; species Arthrobacter sp. IK3. Next base: position 45,574 of record NZ_JBPPSW010000006.1, read on the forward strand.
GAAGCGTCCCAGCCATGGCCGCCAAGGACGGAAGCGGCATAGGCCTTGGCTCCGGCGGGATCATCCACCGGCACGGAGGCCGCTGCAATGCGGGCTGCTTCTTCGGCTGCCGCCTGGTCTGCTGCAGCCTTTTGTGCTGCGGCAGCAGCCTCAGCTTCACGGGCTGCGGCTGCCTGGGCTGCGGCTGCCCGGGCTTCTGCCTCGGCCGGTTCACCACTCTGCTGGTCTGCCGTCTGCTGTCCGGCCGCCTGCTGCCCCGCCTCGGGCTGCCCCGTGGGGGTTTCGCCGGCCTGCGGACCAGCGTCAGCGGAGGTGTTCGGCTCGGGTTCCGAAGCGGACTCCTGCCCGGGAGCATTGCCGCTTTCCGGCACCGGGGCGTCGGTGAACAGCGGCAACGCGAGACTCGCCAGCTGGATACCTGCCGTGGCGCGGAAGTCTTCTTCGCCCGCGGCAGCACCGGCGGTTCCCAGCACCATGATTCCACCGAGAGCGGCGACCGCGCCCACCTTCATCCGGTTGCGGCGGCGCTGCGCAGCACGCTGCTGCCTCTGTTCACGGCGTCCCTGAAAGTTGCTCATAGGACCGCGACTGTACACATCGATCCTGAACAAGGTCGCGTTTAGGTAACGCCCGGGTTGCGTTCCGGTAACGAAGCCGGTTTAATACCAGCCCTTTTGCTCCGAGTGGGCCCAGGCCCCGCAGGGCGTCTTGTATCTCTGCGCTATATAGCTGAGGCCCCACCGGATTTGGGTCTGGTAGTTGGTGCGCCAGTCGCTTCCGGCCGCAGCCATCTTGTCTCCCGGCAGCGACTGCGGAATCCCATAGGCACCACTGTAGGGATTCATGGCGCTGGTCAGCCAGTTTGATTCCCGGTTCCACAAATCGACGAGGCACCTGAATTCACCGTTGCTCCATCCGTAGCCGCCCATCATGGAAGCCGCGAAGGCCTGGGCTCCGGCCGGATCATTCACCGGCGCGGCGGGCGGCGGAGGGGGCGGTGGTTGGGGTGCGGGAACCGCCGGATTCGGTGCCGGCGCCGGCGCCGGAGCGGGCACTGGTTCCGGGACGGGGGCTGGCGCCGGGGTGTTTTCCGGCGTTGCCGGAGGTCTGGGAGTTGTGGGATTAATCACCGCGTCGGCATCCCTGCCGGATGAATTCTCGGCGGCCTTGCGGGCTTCTTCTGCCTGCTGCCGGACGGATTCCTCCAGCCGCGCAGCCTGGATCCGGTCCAGCTCCGCTTCGGCGGTCGAACTGCGCAGCTCTGCCAGCTGGGCGGCAAGAACCGTACTGCGCTCTTCCTGCTCACGTACGGCCTTCTCTGCGGCCTGCGTGGCGGACTGGGCGTCCTCGTACTGCTCTCCGGCCAGCGCCGCCAGCTTGCCCCGCGCCTGACGTTCCAGCTGCTCGGCTTCTTCGAGGGACTCTGCCGTTTTCCGGGCCGCTTCAGCTTCGCCATAGAGGCGGGAGGTACGTTCGGTGACAAGTGAGAGCGTGGTGAGACGGTCCAGATGTTCGGCGCCCTCCTCCGCATCGAGAAGGAACAGGACAGTGCTGTCCATCCCTCCCGTCTTGTAGGTCTGGGCGGCCAAGGCCCCAATCTGGTTCCGGAGTTCGCCGGCGCGGGCTGAGGCGGCACTGCGTTGTGCTGCCAGATCCGCCAGGCGTGCGTCACTGGCCTCGACTTCGGCCCGAAGCTCGTCGTAGCGGCTCGACGCAGACACGGCGGCATTGCCCAGGTTTCCCGCTTCGTCATAGAGACGGTCCAGGAGGTCTTCGAGTTTCCGGACCTGCTCCTCGGTGGAAGCTGTGTCTGACTTGGCCGCAGAAATGTCGTCCCAGGACGGGTACTCAGCAGCGGCGGCCGAAGGTATTCCGGTCAGCAGGGTGGCCCCCAAAATGCCCGCTGCAACAGCTGCCAGGGCAGGGCTGTGCAACTTCCGCCCCAACAGCCTCACAGTAAACATAGTGATGACAGCATACGGCACGACATCAAGACGCCTGGAAGGCTGTTACAGCCCACCGTCCTGGCGTGCGCTTAGGGCGTCGTTGACGACCGAAAAGCCCAGCGAAGGTGAGTAGCCCTTCCTGGCGAGCATGGACACCAGCCGACGAACCAGTTTGTCTCGTTCCTGCGGGTCGGCAGGCACGGCGGCACGGCGAAGTTTGCGCCCAACCAGGTCCTTGGCTGCCTCGACCTCGTCATCAGCGCTGATCTGCTCCAGTGCTTCTTCGGCCAGTTCCGGATCAATCCCCTTGCCTGCCAGTTCCCGCCGGATGGCGGAGCGTGCCAGCGACCGTGTCTGGGATCGGCTCCTGACCCACATGCGCGCGAACTCAACGTCATCAATCAGCTGGACTTCTTCGAACCGGTCCAGGACCGCGTTGGCCACGTCTTCGGGGACATCCCTCTCGGCCAGTTTGTCCGCCAGCTGCTGCCTGCTCTTGGCGGAGCTCGTCAGCTGGCGCAGGATAATCGCACGCGCTACGGAGTGTGGATCGGCTTCCGGCGTTGCGTCTGCTGCTGAGCCGGGGGTGGGACCGTCTTGGCCCCCTCCCCCCGGCCTGCGGCGGCGCTTCTGCACGGGTTTCGGCTAGGCGCCGGCTGCTGCCGCGCTGGCCTTGCCGTCAGCTGCCTGTTCTTCGGGCTGCACGTCCACGCCGAGCTTGACCCGCAGGCGCCGCTCAATCTCGTCCGCCAGTTCCGGGTTGTCCCGGAGGAAGCGGCGGGAGTTTTCCTTACCCTGGCCCAGCTGGTCACCGTCGTAGGTGAACCAGGCACCGGACTTCTTGACGATCCCGTGCTCAACGCCCATGTCGATTAGGCCGCCTTCGCGGGAAATGCCCTGACCGTAAATGATGTCGAACTCGGCCTGCTTGAACGGCGGGGCCATCTTGTTCTTGACGATCTTGGCGCGGGTACGGTTACCAACCGGGTTGGTACCTTCCTTCAGCGTCTCGATGCGGCGTACATCAATACGGACGGACGCGTAGAACTTCAGTGCCTTGCCACCGGTGGTGGTTTCCGGACTGCCGAAGAACACACCGATCTTTTCACGCAGCTGGTTGATGAAAATGGCGGTGGTCTTGGTCTGGCTCAGGCGGCCGGTGATCTTACGCAGCGCCTGGCTCATGAGCCGTGCCTGCAGGCCAACATGGCTGTCGCCCATTTCGCCTTCGATTTCAGCGCGGGGCACAAGGGCGGCCACGGAGTCGATGACGACAATGTCCAGTGAGCCCGAGCCGACCAGCATGTCCATGATCTCGAGCGCCTGCTCGCCGGTGTCCGGCTGGGAAACCAGCAGGGCGTCGGTGTCAACGCCGAGCTTCTTGGCGTACTCCGGGTCCAGGGCGTGCTCAGCGTCAATGAACGCGGCGATACCGCCGTTTTTCTGCGCGTTCGCAACGGCGTGGAGCGCCACCGTGGTCTTACCGGAAGATTCGGGTCCGTAGATCTCCACGACGCGGCCGCGGGGAAGGCCGCCAATGCCCAGCGCAATGTCCAGCGCAATGGAGCTGGTGGAGATTGTTTCGATCGGGGCGCGCGTCTCGTCGCCAAGCCGCATGATCGAGCCCTTGCCGAACTGCTTGTCGATCTGGGCCAGTGCTGCTTCGAGTGCTTTGGCGCGGTCTGGAGCGGCCATTCTTCACCTCTGTTGTTGTGGCTGTTGCTGATATTCCCGGCCCGTGGGCCGACTGTCGGTTGCTCACTGTGAACCGTATGCGACGGCACTGACACTGCCGCGGCGGCCAGGTGCCGGTGTGGACAGCCGGAGCGGGGCGGACCAGTTGCTACCCCTGTGTAGGAGCATATCGGGATCCGAACAGATATTCGAATAGATCGCTCCCGCGTGTCTACGACTGCTTGGGTTTGATGTCCCGCCCCAGCCTGCGCTCCGGCGGGACCTCCTGCATCTCGCAGACCTCCAGCCAGACCCTTTTGGGGTCCGTTCCGCTATCCAGTGCCTGCTGCGCGGTCCGGCCGCCCAGACCGGTCAGGACGAGGTCCGCCGCCAGCACGCGGGAGTACGCAGACCCGAATTCATCATCCATGAGCCGCCAGAAATCACTGATACGCATCAATTAATCGTCTCACGCCCGGGTGGCGCCCCGCTCCCCAACCCGGTCCGTGCTTCCCGCTCCGGCCCAGCCGCCCGCCCTCCGCCGCCTAGAATGGCTGTATGACCGACAAGCCCCCGGCAGCCGCTTCCAGTTCGAACCAGGCCATCGAGAACCTCGAACAGGAACTCAGTGTCCTGTGGCGCCGGGCGCGCGCTGCCTCCCAGCGTGTGGCACGGGCCGTGCACCCGGACCTCGAGCCGGCAGCCTATGGCCTGCTCGTCCTCCTGCAGCGGCGGGGTCCGCTGCGCCTGACGGACGTTGCTGCGGCCATCGGAGTGGGCAAACCTTCCGTGAGCCGCCAGATCGTCATGCTCGAGTCCCTGGGACTAGTGGAGAAGCAGGCGGATCCGGAGGACGGCCGGGCACAGACCATCAGCCTGACCGAATCCGGAAGTGAGCAGCTCGCGCGCACCCAGCGGGCCCGCGAGAAGCACTTCCGCGCCCTGCTGGCTTCCTGGGACGAGGACGAGGTGCATACCCTCAGCCTCCTGCTCCACAAACTCAACGCTTCGCAGGTGCCGGAGGGCTCCAAGTAGCCTGCCCCAAACGACGAAAGACCCCGCCCGGAGGCGGGGTCTGTCGAGTATGTCTTTGGGGCGGACAGCTCACACTGCTGTCCGAGGTTGTTACGGCGTGCGGGCCAGGTCCCGAGCCAGGTCCTCCGGGAACTCGCGGGCGAACTCGCGCGAGAACTCCGTTGGAACAGTATCGGGAATGGAAACGCCTTCGGCGCTGGCCACACGGTCACTGACCTCACGAAGCATCAGGGACAGAGGTACATCGAGGGCACTGCAGATAGAGGACAGGAGTTCAGAAGAAGCTTCCTTCTGGCCCCGCTCAACTTCGCTCAGGTAACCGAGCGAAACCCGGGCACTGTGCGACACCTCACGCAGGGTACGGCCCTGGCGCTGGCGTACATCACGGAGTACATCACCAATCTCGTGGCGTAGAACTACCATTTTGCGCTCCTTAGGCTCCCGGTGTGCATCTTCCGCCAACCCTACATCCCGCCAGCGAATGACGCCGTTCACGGACACGGGTTGCTTCACCATGTGTATGTCCTGCTCCCTATATCGATCCGACCGCGGTTCGAACCGCGGAATGTCTACGATCCTAAACCGGAAACCTTGGTGGTTCCTGATACTAGTAACTCATGCCCCGGCGGATTTGTTCCCGGACCCGTTCCGGATCCTCCAGACACCGTCTCCGGCAGCTGCTAAGCGGCACCCAGCTCGACGGCGAGCAGGTCCAGGGCGGCAGCGCAGGCCTGGCTGCGGATCGAGGCCCGGTCCCCCGTGAAATGGAACTCCCGTGCACTGCTGCCGGATGCTGCCGCGACCCCGATGAAGACGGTACCAACGGGTTTTCCGTCGTGGGGCTCGGGTCCGGCCACGCCCGTGGTGGAAATTCCAATCTCCGCGTCGAGGAGCCGCCGCACCCCCGCAGCCATCTGTTCGGCCACGCGGGCATCCACTGAACCCGCTGCCTGAAGAAGGGACCCGTCCACGCCAAGCACGCTCTCCTTGACGGAGTTCTGGTAGGCGACCACTCCCCCCTGGAGAACCGCGGATGCGCCGGGCACGGTGCCCAGTTCGGCCGCGACCATGCCTGCGGTCAGTGACTCCGCTGCTGCGATCCGTGTTCGTGTGGCGGCCGCGGCCGCTACCACCAGCTCCGCCGGGGTGCTCACGATGCCGTCCCCGGGTTCCTGCGGGCGCCGGAACGCAGCCGGACCGCCTGCACCACGTAATCCAGACCGGTCACCACGGTGACGACGACGGCGGCGGCCATCACTGCGGCGCTGATCCACCAGGCCCAGTCCCCGAGCCAGGACGTGAGGGGAAGCAGGAACAGGAAGATAGCGAACGTCTGGATGACGGTCTTGAGCTTCCCTCCGCGGGACGCTGCCATAACCCCGTAGCGGATTACTACGAACCGCATAACGGTGATGCCGATTTCCCTCACCAGGATCACGATCGTCACCCACCACCAGAGCTCGCCCAAGATGGAAAGCATGACCAGCGCCGAGCCGATCAGCAGCTTGTCAGCGATTGGATCGGCAATCTTGCCAAAGTCAGTGATCAGGCCGCGGCTGCGCGCCAGGTCGCCGTCGAGCTTATCGGTGTAGATGGCGACGGCGAACGTGGCCACGGCCAGCCAGCGGAAGAGCCCGTCCCTGCCGTCGTCGGCCACGAGGAACCAGATAAACAGGGGCACCATGACGATGCGGATGACCGTCAGGACGTTGGCGATATTGAGGGTGGGGACCCGCTCGGTTCCAGAATTGCTCACAAAACCAGCCTAACCGGATTCAGCGCCCGGTGAGGTTCCAGGCGTCCTCGGAACCTTCGCCGTCATCGCCGGAGCCTTCAGCGCCGTCGTAATAATCCTGTGCCTGCGGCCGTGAGTCCAGGTCCTGTGCCACCAGGTCCACGGGACCGCCGGACTCGAAGCCCTGGTTGACGTTGGCGTTGTCCGCCAGGGCCGCAACCTCTGCCGCCTCCGGACCGGCCAGCGCTTCCCCGCCCTGGATCGCTGCCAGCGTTGCCGCCAGGTCGTCCGGTTTCACCAGCACGTCGCGGGCCTTGGACCCCTCTGAGGGACCAACCACCCCGCGGGACTCGAGCAGGTCCATAAGGCGCCCTGCCTTGGCGAAGCCGACGCGCAGCTTGCGCTGGAGCATGGAGGTTGAGCCGAACTGGGTGGTCACCACCAGTTCGGTGGCCTGCAGCAGCACGTCGAGGTCGTCTCCGATGTCGTCGTCGATCTGCTTCTTCGGCGCCGTGACGGTGACGTCCTCGCGGTAGGTAGCCTGCAGCTGGTTCTTGACGTGCTCCACCACGCGGTGGATTTCTGATTCGGTGACCCAGGCGCCCTGGACACGGATCGGCTTGTTCGAGCCCATCGGCAGGAACAGCGCGTCGCCCTGGCCCAGCAGCTTTTCGGCACCGGGCTGGTCCAGGACCACGCGGGAGTCCGTGACAGAGGACGTCGCGAACGCCATCCGCGACGGAACGTTGGCCTTGATCAGGCCGGTGACGACGTCGACGGACGGGCGCTGCGTGGCCAGGACCAGGTGGATGCCGGCGGCGCGGGCGAGCTGCGTGATGCGGACGATCGAGTCTTCCACGTCTCTCGGAGCGACCATCATCAGGTCCGCGAGTTCGTCCACGATCACCAGCAGGTACGGGTACGGCTTCAGGACGCGCTTGGACCCGGCCGGCGGTACCACCTTGCCGTTGCGGACTGCCTTGTTGAAGTCGTCGATGTGCTTGTAGCCGAAGTTCGCGAGGTCGTCATAGCGGGTGTCCATCTCCCGGACCACCCACTGCAGCGCCTCGGCGGCCTTTTTCGGGTTGGTGATGATGGGAGTGATCAGGTGCGGAACGCCTTCGTACGCGGTCAGTTCCACGCGCTTGGGGTCCACCATGACCATGCGCACCTCGTCCGGGGTTGAACGCATGAGGATCGAGGTGATCATTGAGTTCACGAAGGATGACTTACCGGCACCGGTTGCACCTGCCACGAGCAGGTGGGGCATCTTGGCCAGGTTCGCGACGACGAACCCGCCCTCAACGTCCTTGCCCACGCCCATGACCATGGGGTGCTCGGTCTTGCGGGCAGCGTTCGAGCGCAGCACGTCGCCCAGCGCGACGACTTCCTTGTCCGCATTGGGAATCTCGATGCCGATCGCGGACTTGCCGGGAATCGGCGACAGGATGCGCACATCGGAGCTGGCCACCGCGTAGGAAATGTTCTTGGACAGCGCCGTCACGCGCTCCACCTTGGTGCCTTCGCCCAGTTCGATCTCATACCGGGTAACGGTCGGACCGCGGGAGAACCCGGTGACCTTGGCATCAACGTTGAACTGCTCGAGCGTGCGGGTCAGGGCGGCAACGACGGCGTCGTTGGCTTCCGAGCGCTCCTTGGCCGGCGGGCCGGAGGGCAGGAACTCCGACGGCGGAAGCGTGTAGGTGACGTCCCCGGACAGCTGCAGCTGTTCGGTGCGCTGCGGGATAGGAGCCGACGGCGGCACATGGGCCACGGGGCGTGAAGGCACCGGCGGAACAGGCGGAGCGGCGACCAGCGAGGCTGCTGCCTCCGGAACCAGGGAAATGGCTTCCGTGGGCGGCTCGGCGTCTTCCAGGCCCTGGTCGCGGCGCAGCTTCTGGGTGGCGAGCTCGGACTTGGTGGGCCGGCGGACGCCCGGCGGTACCTGCGGCTCGGCTGCGGCGGCGGCTTCGGCCCGTTCTTCCTCGTCGCGCAGCAGGGCTGCCTCGAACGCCTCGTCCCCGGCGAAACCGTCGCTGTGCTCCTGCTCGGCTTCCTTCCTGGCGCGGCCAAAGCGGCGTTCCTTCTTCGGCTTGGCAGGGCGGTCCGTGGAGTAGAGGTAGCTCTGGTCGTGGGCTTCGGGATCGTCGTCGGCCAGGTCCTGGCCCATGAGGTGCTCATACAGGGCACGCAGCCGCAGCGGAATGTGCCGGAACGGTGTCGCGGTGACGATCAGGACGGAGATGAACACCAGCAGCGACAGCAGGATGATGACAGGCCACTGGGTGATTGCGGCGGAGAGGGGCCCGGCGACGAGGAATCCAACAATTCCGCCGGAGACCCAGAGGCGGTCGAACCCGTCGGATAGGGCCGGCGCTCCGCCAATCAGGTGTGTCAGGCCCGCCCCGGCGCAGGCCATGATGGTCAGGCCGATGCTGATGCGGCCGTTGGCCCGGTGCCGTTCCGGATACCGGAAGAGGCGTACGGAGGCGGTGAGGAGCATAAACGGCAGCACCACGGCCATCCAGCCGAAAGTGCCTGCGGCACCGGCGTGGATTACATCGGCCACGGGGCCGCGGAGTGCCCACCACTCAACGGTGGCAATGAGCAGTGCGGAGAGGATCAGGAAGAAACCGGTTCCGTCCCTGCGGATCTCCCGGTCCGGCACGACGTCGGTGCCCAGTTTGCGGATTCCGGCGCCGACGATGCGGGCAACGCCCATCCAGGCGCCCTGCATGGCCCGCAGCGGGAGCGGAAGCGTCTCTTCGGGCTGGGTCTTGGCCGGGGTGCGGCTGGAAGACTTCCCGCGCTGCGCGGACTTCCCGCCGCCGCGGGCTGGAGTCCGGCTGGAGGAACTGCCGCGCGCGGCAGGGGAAGTACGAGTCGCCATAGGTGCCACGCTACCGGACAGCGGGGAAAAACCGGCGAATATACGCGCCAACCGGGCGCTCTTCCTTCCCCGGACAGGAACCCGTCCGGGGAAGGAAACCGGCTTGTGAGCCTAGGCCTCGAGGACCACCGGAACGATCATCGGGCGGCGGCGGAGCCTGCGGTTGACCCAGGTTCCCACCACTCGGCGGACCACCTGCTGCAGCTGGTAGGCAGTATGGTCCCGGTTGGAGGTCACAGCCTCTTCGAGTGCCTTGCTGATCTTCGGCTTGATCTCGTTGAACACTGCGTCGTCTTCAGCGAAGCCGCGGGCATGGATCTCCGGACCGGACACGATGGTGCCAGTGCTGCGGTTCACCACGGTGATGACTGAGATGAAGCCTTCCTCGCCGAGGATCCTGCGGTCCTTGAGGTCGGTGTCGGTTATCTCGCCAACGCTGGAGCCGTCCACGTAGACGAAGCCGCAGTCGATGGCGCCAACGACCTTCGCCTTGCCGTTCACCAGGTCCACTACGGTTCCGTCGTCCGCCAGGATGATGTTCTCTTCCGGGACGCCGGTCTGGATCGCGAGCTTGCCGTTGGCGATCAGGTGCCGGGTCTCGCCGTGCACGGGCATGGCATTCCTGGGCTTGAGGATGTTGTACGTGTACAGCAGTTCCCCGGCGGAGGCGTGGCCTGAAACGTGGATCTTGGCGGTGCCCTTGTGCACCACGTCGGCGCCGAGCTTCATGAGGCCGTTAATCACACGGAACACCGCGTTCTCGTTGCCCGGGATCAGGGATGAGGCGAGGATGACGGTGTCACCCTTGCCGATGCTGATCCGGTGGTCGCCGTTGGCCATGCGGGACAGTGCTGCCATCGGCTCGCCCTGCGAACCCGTGGACATCAGGACCAGTTTGTGGTCCGGCATGTTGTCCACGTTCTTCAGGTCCACCAGGATGCCGTCGGGGACGTGCAGGTAGCCGAGCTTCTCCGCGATGGCCATGTTGCGGACCATGGAGCGGCCCACGAAGCAGACCTTGCGCCCGTGGGCTGCAGCGGCGTCGAGCACCTGCTGCACGCGGTGGATGTGCGAGGAGAAGGACGCAACGATGATGCGCTTCTTGACCTTGCCGAAGAGCTCCTCGAGTACCGGGCCGATTGCTCCTTCCGGGGAGGTGAAGCCCGGGACGTCCGCGTTGGTGGAGTCCGCCATGTACAGGTCCACGCCTTCTTCGCCGAGGCGGGCGAAGGCGCGGAGGTCCGTGATGCGTCCGTCCAGGGGCAGCTGGTCCATCTTGAAGTCACCGGTGTGCAGCACGTTGCCTGCCCGGGTGCGGATAAAGACTGCGAGGGCATCAGGAATGGAGTGGTTGACGGCCACGAATTCGCATTCGAACGGACCGAACTGCTCGACCTGGCCTTCCGTCACGGTCAGGGTGAAGGGCTTGATGCGGTGCTCCTGCAGCTTCGCTTCGATCAGTGCCAGCGTCAGCTGCGAACCGATCAGCGGGATGTCCTTCTTCAGCCGCAGCAGGTAGGGAACCGCACCGATGTGGTCCTCGTGGCCGTGGGTGAGCACAACGCCCACGACGTCGTCCAGCCGGTCCTCAATGTAGGAGAAGTCCGGCAGGATCAGGTCGACGCCGGGCTGGGTCTCTTCAGGGAAGAGCACGCCGCAGTCGACGATGAGGAGTTTGCCGTCGATCTCGAAGACGGCCATGTTGCGGCCGATTTCTCCGAGTCCTCCCAGCGGAACGATTCGCAGCGTTCCGTCTTTGAGGCGGGGAGGGGTTTGCAGAGCGTTGCCCGCAGCTTCAATCATGTTTTATTACGCCTTGTCCTGGGAAAAGTCCCATCCTGCTTCGGCCAGGTCCGCCAGGACAGCTTCCATTTCGATGGCATCGGGAGCAACCAGCGGCAGCCGTACGGCCGCGTTGGGGATCACTCCCTGCATCTTCAGGATCTGCTTGGCGGAAATGGCACCTGGTATGTGTGTCATTACGGCTCGCACTACCGGATCCAGTTCGAAGTGGATCCTGCGGGCCTTGTCAAAATCTCCTGCGGCGGCCGCGTCAACGAGGGCACGGAAGGCACCGGTGGCAACGTGGGCACTGACGCTGACGACGCCGGCCGCTCCGGCCACCATCCACGGCAGCGTCAGTCCGTCGTCACCGGCGTAGACGTCGAGCGTGGTGTTTGCCAGGACGCGGGTTACGGCCGCGAAATCGGCCTTGGCGTCCTTGAGCGCCAGGACCTTGGGGTTCTCCGCGAGGCGGAACATCGTCTCCGTGGCGATGGGAATTCCGGCGCGGCCCGGAATGTCATAGATCATGATGGGCAGGTCGCTTGCCGCCGATACCGCGTCAAAGTGGGCGATGACGCCCGCCTGCGTCGGCTTGTTGTAGTACGGGGTTACTACCAGCTGGCCGTCGGCGCCGGCGCGCTCGGCGCGGCGGGCCATCTCGACGGAGTGGGAGGTGTGGTTAGTTCCGGTACCGGCAATGACTTTCGCCCGGCCGCCGACGGTCTGCGCCACGACACGGAAAAGGTCTTCCTTTTCGCTGTCCTCAAGCGTGGAGGTTTCGCCGGTGGTTCCCGAAACAACCAGGCCGTCGCAGCCATCCTCAACCAGCTTGTTGGCCAGGAACGCAGTGGCGTCGAAGTCAACTTCTCCGTCTGCTGTGAAAGGGGTGACCATGGCGGTCACCAGGGTTCCAAACGGACGGGAACGAATATCAGAGTCTGCCATGGGTAAAACGTTACCTGTTGGAGCTGCGATTGGGACAAACGGACACCCTTGCAGCCCTGGCAGTCCGGGCCCTGTGAGACGATTCTGGAATGAGCAGAACGCGTCTGACGGGCATCGATGCGGCCCGCGGGGTGGCGCTGCTGGGCATGATGTCCACCCACATTTTCCCGTTGTATGATCCCGCGACGGGTGAACCCACGTTCGTGGCACTGGCTTTCTCCGGCCGGGCCTCTGCCCTGTTCGCCGTCGTAGCCGGCATTGGTCTTGCCCTGCTCACCGGCGGGACGAACCCGGGAACCGGCCGCTCGCCCGGTGCCAGCCGGCGCGGCATTGCGGCCCGTGCCGCGGTGATCGCCCTGGTGGGCCTGCTGCTGGGCGGGCTGGACACGTCAATTGCCATCATCCTGTTCCATTACGCCGTGCTGTTCCTGATGGTGCTGCCCTTCACCTCCATGTCCCTAGGCAGGCTTGCAGCGTGGGCAGGCGGGTGGATTTGCCTCTCCCCCGTCCTGGCGTACCTGGTGCGGCCCTGGCTGCAGGAGAACCTCAACCCGCCGGACGTGGGCGGGAACATCACCTGGGAACACTTTGCCGAGCCGGCCACCCTTGCTGCCGACGTGTTCTTCACCGGCTTCTATCCCACCGTGCAGTGGCTGAGCTACCTGCTGGTGGGAATGGTCATCGGACGCCTGGACCTGCGGTCCCTGCCGGTGCAGGCGGGACTGGTGATCGGCGGAATCTTCTCTGCCGTTGTCGCTAAGTACATCAGTGCCTACCTGCTCATCGATGCCGGCGGCTTCGCGGAACTGCTGGCAACGGAATCCGGCCGGCGCTGGCCGATCGGCCGGATGCTGGAGGTCAACCTCACCGGCGTCGAGCAATCCGGCTCCTGGTGGTGGCTTGCGGTGAGTGCACCGCACTCGGGAACCACGCTGGACCTGCTGCACACCTGCGGCACGTCGGCCGTCGTCGTTGGCGCCTGCCTGCTGCTGACCCGGTCACGCCCGAACCTGCTGCTGCCGCTCTCCGCCGCAGGCGCCATGACCCTCACGCTCTACAGCATGCACATCTGGGTAATGGCGATAGTTGACGCGCAGGATCCTCCGCTGGACCCGTCCTGGGTGTTCTGGCCGCAGGCAGCTGCCGCAGTGCTGCTCGGAATCGCCTTCTTCAAGCTCGGTTCCCGCGGACCGCTGGAGACCGTGGCTTCGGGTGCCTCACGGCTGGCTCGGAATGGGAAACTCACCGGGGAGCGGCGTTAGGCAGCCACACGGCGGTAAGACGGCGGAACCAGCCAGCCGGCTGAAAGAGTCAGCTGGCCGGAACTGGTCAGCTGGCCGGAACTGGTCAGCTGGCCGGAACTGGTCAGCTGGCCGGAACTGAGGCGCTGAAAAGCTTGCCGGCCTCGCGCATCGACGAACGGGCACGCTTGCGGTCCCCGGCGGCGTCGTAGGCGCAGGAGAGGCGGAACCAGGCACGCCACTGTTCCGGGTCCGCCTCCACCTCGGCCTGGTATTTGGGGAACTCGGCGTCTGCGGCTTCGCGGACAATCCGGCCGCCCGGGGTGCGCGGCAGGTTGTCAACCGGCAGGCCACCCTCGTCCGCGAGGATCCGGGCCATCTTCTCGGTCTTCACGCCGAAGAGCAGCTCACGGACCAGCGCCCAGACACCGACCGCGGGCAGGACGAAGTACGCCGCACCCATCGCTTTCGTCACGAGCCCGTCGGAAGTCAGCAGCAGCCAGCCGCGCTGGGCGACCACCAGGATGTAGAACACCAGGAGCACCGTGACCAGCAGGACGCCGATCTTGGCCTTATTTTGGAACAGTCCGGAGAAGAAAGTGGACAACGCAGGTTTCCTTAGGCGTTCAGGTTGAGGTAGCCGTCGAGTCCGACGGTCAGGCCCGGATGCGCTGCTACTTCGCGCAGGCCCAGGAGGACACCGGGCATGAAGGAGGCCCGGTCGTACGAATCGTGGCGGATGGTGAGCTGCTCGCCCTCGCCGCCCAGCAGGACTTCCTGGTGCGCAACCAGCCCGCGAAGGCGCACCGAGTGCACTCGGATGCCGTCGACGTCGGCACCGCGGGCGCCCGGGAGCTCCTTGGTGGTTGCGTCCGGAGACGCCGGGATACCGGCCTCCGCCCGAACGGCAGCCATAAGCTCCGCGGTGCGGACGGCGGTGCCCGACGGCGCATCCACCTTGTTGGGGTGGTGCAGCTCAACGATTTCGACCGATTCGAAGTACCGTGCCGCCTTGGCCGCGAACGCGGAGGCGAGCACGGAGCCGAGGGCGAAGTTCGGGGCGATCAGCACGCCGGTCTCGGGGTGCCCGGCGAGCAGGGCGTCCAGCCGCTCGAGGCGCCCGGCGTCCCAGCCGGTGGTCCCCACCACCGCGTGCATGCCGTGTTCGACGGCGAAGCGGACATTGGCCTCGGTGCTGTCCGGAACGGTCAGGTCCACCACGTACTGCGCGCCGGCGGATACCAGGGTCTGCAGCGGGTCCTTCCGGCCAAGCGCAGCTACCAGTTCCATGTCCGGTGCCGCTTCCACGGCCTGAACTGCTTCGGATCCCATGCGACCGGTGGCTCCCAGCACCGCGACGGGCAGTTTATTGCTCATGGATCCAGATTACCGGTCATGCCGGGGCGTTACTGACGCCTACCCACTCCACGGTGCCGTCAGCGAAGACCTGTTCCTTCCAGATGGGCACCTCCGCCTTCACGGTGTCAACCAGTTCCGAGCACGCCGCGAAGGCGGTTCCCCGGTGGGCAGAGGCCACGGCTGCCACCAGTGCGGCATCGCCGATTTCCAGCGGACCGGTTCGGTGGGCGGCCCAGATTCGCACTCCGTCATACTTCGCGGCGATCCGGGCCGCAACGTCGGAGATCACCGCCGTGGCGGTTGGATGCGCACTGTAACCGAGCGAACGCACGTCCTTGCCGCCGTCATGGTTCCGCACGATTCCGCTGAAGGTGACAACCGCGCCTGACTCCGGCGTCCAAACCCCGGTGTAGGCGGTTTCGGTGTCCAGGGCAGAGTCACTGACAGTTGCCGCAACTACTTCGCTAGTGCTCATTGATGCCCTCCAGCTGGCCGCAGATATGTCCAAGAACCGGCTCCAGGACCTCCAGTGAATCCGTGACGCCGGACGGCGAGCCGGGCAGGTTCAGCACGAACGTCCTCCCGGCTGTCCCGGCGTATCCGCGCGTCAGCGCAGCCATGGGGGTTTTGGTCAGCCCATGCGCACGCAGCGCCTCCATGATCCCGGGAACCTGGCGGTCCAGCAGAGGCAGGGTCTGTTCCGGCGTGGCGTCCGTGGAACTGATGCCGGTCCCGCCGCTGGTGATCAGCACCGAAGGCTCCAGGGCGAGCATGCGGTGCAGCGCAGCGCCAACCTGCTCGCCGTCGGGAACCACTTCGGCGAGCACAACGTCATAGCCGCGGCTGTACAGCCAGTCCTGCAGCAGCGGTCCGGCCTCATCCTGGTAGATCCCGGCAGCTGCCCGTGTGGAGGCAACCAGGATGGCGGCCGTCCGGCGCGGCGCAGGGTCGGTGCGGCGGCTCACAGGCTCCAGTCTCCGCTCTTGCCGCCGGACTTTGCCAGCACCATGATGTCTGAGACCACGGCATGCTTGTCCACGGCCTTGACCATGTCATAGAGCGTCAGCGCTGTGACCGAAACCGCGGTCAGGGCCTCCATTTCGACGCCGGTGAGGGCCTTGGTCTTCACGGTGGCCTTCATGAGGATGGTGCTCTCCTGCGGCTCGAAGTCCACGGTCACCTTGGTGATGGGCAGCGGGTGGCACAGCGGGATCAGGTTCGAGGTCTGCTTGGCGGCCATGATCCCGGCGACGCGGGATACGGCAAAGGCATCGCCTTTGGGCAGGTTTCCGTCGCTGAGCAGCCGGACCACGTCTTCGGTGGTCTTCAGGACTGCCTGGGCGGTGGCTTCGCGGGAGGTTTCGGCCTTGGCGGAGACGTCAACCATGTGGGCGGTGCCGTCCGCGCGGACGTGGGTGAGGGCCGGTGCGTCCCCGGAGCGTTCTTCCCCGGACATGTTCGGGTCCTTTCGATGGTGCTTCTAAGCCTGTGCGTTGGCTTACTCCAAGAGCCATACTGTCACTTCCGAGCCGGCTTCTACCCGTCCGGTGCCTTCCGGGACGAGGACGAGCGCGTTGGACTCGGCCAGGGCATGGACCAGGTGGGAGCCGGGCCCGCCGACCATCCCCACTCGTCCGTTGCGGAAGAGCCCCCGCCGCACCTGCAATTTTCCCTCGGGGCTGTCCGCCGTCTCGTCCAGGACCGCGCTGAGGGCGGGACGGGGCCGGGGAAGTCCGGTCAGCGCCGTCAGCGCAGGGCGCAGAAAGACCTCGAAGGAGACCAGCGCGCTGACCGGGTTGCCGGGAAACGCGAGGAACGGGACGCCGTCAACCCGGCCGGCACCCTGCGGGCCGCCCGGCTGCATCGCCACTGAGAAGAACTCGACGCCCTCCGCTTCCAGCGCAAGCCGCACTACTTCATAGGCACCCTTGCTGATGCCGCCGGTGGTCACCACAAGGTCTGCCCTGCCGGATGAGAGTTCATCGCGCAGGGCGCTCCTGAAGTCCGCCGGGGAATCCGCGAGAATCCGGGAGCGGACCACTTCCGCTCCGGCGTCGCGGAGGCTGGCTGCCAGGAGGGTGGTGTTGGCGTCGTGGATCTGTCCCGGAGCGAGGTCCTGGCCCGGTTCAACTACTTCGTCCCCGGTACTCAGCAACATCACGCGCACCGGTGCCAGCACCGGCACGGCTGCAATGCCCAGGGCTGCCAGCAGGCCCAGCTGGGCCGGTCCCAGCAGCGTGCCCCCGGCAAGTGCCCGGGTTCCGGAGGGAATATCGCTGCCGGCTGTCCGGACAAACTGTCCTGCCGGGACTCCGCGCGGCAGGAGCACACGGGCCCCGGCGAGGTCTGCGGGATCGAAGAAGGAATCCGGCTGCGCACGTTCAATCGGGACGACGGCGTCCGCTCCGGCCGGAAGCATGGCGCCGGTCATGATGGGGGCCGCGGTTCCCGGGCGCAGCGCGGGGGCCGCAGCACCTGCGGGGATGGGCGCTGCTGCCTGCAGCTCGACGGTGCTCCCGTCCGGTCCGGCCAGCTCGGCGGACCTTACCGCGTAACCGTCCATCTGCGAGTTGGCGAACGGCGGCAGGCTGCGCGGCGCGGTGACGTCACCGGCCAGGATGCGTCCGGCTGCTTCGACGAGGCTGCGCTGCTGGACGCGCTGCTGCAGGCTGTCTGCCAGCAGCGCACGGACGGTGTCCTGGTGTTCTGCCACGGGATGCACCCGGCTGCCTGCACTCACGTTTCCCACCCGTATCCAGTCTTTCTTTTGCGCATGAGTCTATGCCTGGGCGCGCGGCTGCCGCAGGCGGGCACGCAGCCGGGTGAGCTCAGTATCTGTCAGCCCGCCGGCCCTGAGGTACGCGGCGGCGGAGCCATAGGTCTCCTCAACCCAGCCCAGTGCGGACTGGATGGCTTCCGCAGGCGCGCGCGTAATCAGGGTGACTATCTGTTCCGTCAGCGGGACGCCCATGCTCCCAACCATTCCCAGCATCCGGTCCGACCACTCTCCCGCCAGGTCCTGCCCGCTGCGTTCGTAATCAGCCACGACGGCGTCCCTGTCGGCGCCGGCGGCGTCCAGGAGCAGGGCCGCGGCGACTCCGGTGCGGTCCTTGCCTGCGGTGCAGTGGATCAGCACTGCGCCCTCCCCCGCCGCAACCTCTCCAGCGGTGCGTGCGAAGTTGGCGGCGCCGTGCTCCAGCATCCCGATGTAGAGCTGGCCGAGGGTGGGCAGCCGTTCAAGCGCTGCCTCCATTGCCTTCCCTGCGGCTGCCGGATCACCCGACGCCGCCGCACGCTGCATGGCCTCCCCGGCCATCCCGGTGAATGCTCCTTCGAGCAGCGGGAGGTCCACCTTTTCCACCTCCCTGGCTGCCGGGAGGCGGTCCGGGGCCATCTTCTGCTCCGCTGGTGTGCGGTAGTCGATAATGACCCGGATTCCGGAGCCGGCCAGGTCTGCCAGGCCCGTCGGCGTCAGCGAGCTGATGGCGTCGGACCGGTAAAGGACCCCGCAGGCTGTGGTGCCGCCGTCGGCCAGTGGCAGGCCACCGGTGTCCCTGAAGTTGTACGTGCCCCCGAGCTTGTGGATCGCCATGCTCCGACCCTAGCGGACCGGCACGGCTCAGCCCGCGGTGACGCGGATGGAGTGCAGCCCGGTTGCGCCGTCCGGGACCACCGGACGCTGCGCTTCGTCCTGCACGTTGCCCTTGGCATCGATCGCCCGCACCGTGAGGGTGTGCTCGCCCTCCGGGAGGTCGACGTCGGCGGCGAACTGACGCCAGGTGTCCGCCGAGATTCCGGCAGCCAGCCGCGTGTCCTGCCAGGCGCCGTCGTCCACCCGGATCTCCACGCCGCTGATGCCCGTGTGCTGTGCCCAGGCCACCCCCGCCACCGTGGTTTTCCCAGCGGCGACCTTCGCTCCCCTGGCGGGCGTATCAATGCGTGAGGAGAGCTTGACGGGCCCGCGTTCGGACCAGCCTCGGTCGGTCCAGTACGAGGTTTCGTCCGCGAAGCGGGAAACCGTCAATTCCGTCACCCACTTGGTTGCCGATACGTAGCCGTACAGTCCGGGAACCACGAGGCGCACTGGAAAACCGTGTTCGGGAGGCAGCGGCTCCCCGTTCATGGCCACAGCGAGCAGTGAGTCACGCGGATCCGTAAGCGCTTCGAGCGGCGTGGTGGCTGTCCAGCCGTCCTCGCTTCGCGACAGCACCATGTCCGCCCCAGGCTGCACGCCCGCTTCCGCGAGGAGGATCCGCACCGGCCAGCCAAGCCATCTGGCGTTGCCGATCAGCGATCCGCCCACCTCGTTGGAGACGCAGGCAAGGGTCACCCAGCTCTCCTGCAGCGGTTTGGCCAGCAGGTCCGCGTAGGAGATCTCGACTTCCCGGTCCACCATCCCGGTAACGCGCAGCCGCCAGCTGTCCGGGTTAATCAGGGGCACCCTCAACGCGGTATCGATGCGGTAGAAGTCCCGGTTGGGAGTGATCAGCGGTTCGGCGCCCGGAACACCCAATTCCGCACCCGCAGGAACGGCCGCCGCAGGCTGCACGGGTGTCGGAAGCTGCAGGTTCGCGCGCAGGTCATCCACAGCCACCTGCGAGCTGCGCGCTGCCGCGGCCAGGCCGCCGCCCACCGCAGCCACGGCGGCTCCCCCGCCAACCGCGATCAGGACGTCCCGTCGTCGGGCTCCCGTCTCGGTGGACTGCCCGTAGCGGCGGATCCGCGCCGTGAGTCCGCGGAGTACCAGGACGCCGGCAAGGCCGGCGACAAGCGGAGGAAGCAGCGCGAGCGGGCTGAACTGGGCGCGTGTGAGAACTGCGGCGGCACCAAGGATCCCGAAGCCGGCCAGGAGCACGGATCCCCACGGCGGCCGCTGGGACTCCAGCAGGCCGCAGAGTGCTCCCAGACCCAGGATGAGGAGCAGCATGCCAGCCAGCAGCGCGGTCTTGTCCGAGGTGCCGAAGACGGCGATGGCCCAGTCCTTGACCGGGGCTGGAACGGCATCCACCACTACCGATCCCACGGCAGTGACCGGTGAGAGGGAGGGGCTGAGCGCGGCTGCGGCAAGTTCGCCTGCCGCGGCCGCGATTCCGGCCGCCACTGCTCCCGCCGCAGCGGAGAACCAGCGGGTTCCTGGCATATCTAAGCTCCTTTGCCGCAGGCGGCTCGCCGCGCCGGCGGGCACCGGCGTTTCCTCGATTATGGCAGGACCGGGCGGGGGTTGCTGCCCTGCCCTGCCAGGCCTTCCTAGAGACGGCGTGTGAAACGGCCTACACTCGGGGGATGGGAATTGAGCTGGGCATGCCCTCGATCGCACGGCCGCCGTCTGCCGTGGGGGCATCCGGTGCCCCGGCGCGGTTGGACGGCCTGGTGGACCGCTTCGGCCGCCGTGCCACGGACATGCGCCTTTCCCTCACCGACAAATGCAACCTGCGCTGCACCTACTGCATGCCGGCCTCCGGCCTGGACTGGCTGCCCAAGGACAAGGTCCTCACCGCCGGGGAGATCATCCGGCTCGTGGGAATCGGCGTCGACTCGCTCGGCGTGCGCGAACTGCGCCTGACCGGCGGCGAGCCACTGGTCCGCGCTGACCTGGTGGACATCGTGGCCGGCATCCGCGCGAACCATCCAGACCTCCCGGTGTCGCTGACCACAAACGGCCTGGGCCTGGACAAGAAGGCCGCGGCACTGAAGGCAGCGGGATTGAGCCGGATCAATGTCTCCCTGGATTCGCTGCATCCGGGCACCTTTGCGCAGCTCACCCGCCGGCCCTTTCTTGACCGGGTTCTCGCCGGAGTGGCAGAGGCAGCCCGGGTAGGGCTCGGCCTGATCAAAATCAATGCAGTGCTGATGCGCGGCATCAACGACGCCGAAGCACCCGGGCTGCTGGCCTGGGCCGTTGAGCACGGATTCGAACTGCGTTTCATCGAGCAGATGCCCCTGGACGCTGACCATGGGTGGACCCGGGACGGCATGATCACCGCCGCTGAGATCCGCGCCCGGCTGGAAGAAGATTTCATCCTGACCCCTGATCCCCGGAACCGCGACGGCGCTCCGGCCGAACGCTGGCAGGTGCGGCGCCGGTCCGCGCCGGAGGAGGTTGCCGGCGTCGTAGGCATTATTGCCTCCGTCACCGAGCCGTTCTGCGCCGACTGCCGCCGCACCCGCATCACCGCGGAGGGCAAGGTGCGCAGCTGCCTGTTCTCCCACGAAGAGACCGACCTCCTGGACCTGCTGCGCAGCACCGGAGACGACGCCGCCGTCGCCCGCCGCTGGCAGGAGGCGATGTGGGGCAAACCCAAAGCCCACGGCATGGACCATGCCGGACTCGGCGCACCCGACTATGTGCAGCCCGACAGAACCATGAGTGCGATAGGTGGCTAAGTGCTGATCCGCTATTTCGGCGCTGCGAAGGCAGCGGCAGGCATTGAAGAAGAAACCCTCGACGCCGGTCCCCTCCAGCTCGGGGAACTGCTGGAAAAGCTGGCCGCGCTGCATCCGGACGCCCCGGAGGGAACCCCGGTCCTGCAGACCGTGATTGGACGGAGCACGTTCCTGGTCAACGAGGTCGCTGCGCGGGACCATTCCCGGCTGCTGGCCCCCGAAGACACCGTAGACATCCTTCCGCCCTTCGCCGGCGGCTAGCCCCTCCCCCCAATCACAAACGAGAGGCCAGTTACGGCTTGTTTCAGGGCTGAAACGAGCCGTAACTGGCCTCTCGATGAAAGAAACGCAGGCTAGAAACCGAGGTCCGCCGGAGAGCTGAAGGGACCCACCACGGTGATGGTGCGCGGGGCTGCTGCCAGTTCCGCGGCCAGCTCCTGGACCTGTTCGGCAGTAACTGCACGGATCCGGGCCAGCGACTCTTCGATGTCCACGTATTCGCCGCGGACCAGCTCGGCGCTGCCCAGGCGGGACATCCGGGAACCGGTATCCTCCATGCCCAGCACCAGTCCCCCGGAGATCTGCCCCAGGGCCCTGGCCAGTTCCTCCGGTGCGACGCCGTCCGCGGCCAGGCGCTCAAGCTCGGACTGCAGCAGGTCGATGACCTGACGGGTCTTCGCCGGGGAGCAGCCCGCGTACATGCCGAAGTACCCGGCGTCGGTGTAGGACGCTGAGAAGGAGTAGGTCGAGTAGACCAGTCCCCGCTTTTCCCGGATCTCCTGGAACAGCCGGGAGGACATGCCTCCGCCCAGGATGGTGTTCAGCACGCTCATGGCGAACCGGCGGCTGTCCTTCGCGGTCAGTGAGGGGCAGCCCACCACGATGTTGGCCTGTTCCACCGGACGGTTGATGACGTGCACCCCGCCGCTGCCGGTGATCTGCGCCGGTGTGGTGTCCCTGCGCGGTGCCGGTTCGGCGGCCTCGTCCAGTTCCCAGCCGGCACGCTTGAGCGCATCAAGCACCAGCGAAACAACAATCTCGTGTTCCAGTCCGCCGGCTGCGGTGACCACGAGGGTCTCAGGGCGGTAGTGCCGGTGGTAATGCTCCAGCACGGCTTCACGGGGAACGGCCTTGATCGCCTCCGGAGTGCCGCCAATGGGACGGCCCAGCGGGTGGTCGCCCAGGACTGCCTCGGCGAACTTCTCGTGGCACAGGTCAGCCGGATCGTCGGCATCCATCGCGATTTCCTCGAGGATGACGTCGCGTTCCTGCTCCAGCTCCTCCGCGTCCAGCACGGCTGACGTCACCATATCCGCGATGACGTCAATGGCCATCGGCAGGTCAGTGTCCAGGACACGTGCGTAGTAGCAGGTGGTCTCCTTAGCCGTCGCGGCGTTGGATTCCCCTCCCACTTCGTCGAATGCGGAGGCGATGTCCATGGCGCTGCGCCGGGACGTGCCCTTGAACAGCAGGTGCTCCAGGAAATGCGTCGAACCGTGGCGGCCCTCAGCCTCGTCACGGCTGCCAACGCCCACCCAGAAACCGATCGTGGCGCTTCGCTGGCCGGGCATCGACTCGGTCAGGACGCGCACGCCGCCGGGCAGGACGGAACGACGCACGACGGCGCCGGCCGGGTCACCGATCTCAAGCACCGGATCGCCCGCACGGGATGTCAGGGGAAATGGGACAACCGTCCCGGTGCGGGAGAATCCCGCGCCGGAACGGCTGTCTGCAGTGTTTTCAGGCATCTACTCTGCTGTCTCGGCAGCAGCTTCGCCCTCGGCGTCGTCATCAGCAACAACCGGCGAGAGCGACAGCTTGCCGCGGTCGTCAATCTTGGTGATTTCAACCTGGATCTTCTGGCCCACGGAAACGACGTCATCAACGTTGTCCACGCGCTTGCCGCCCGAGAGCTTGCGCAGCTCGGAGATGTGCAGCAGGCCGTCCTTGCCCGGAGTCAGGGAGATGAAGGCACCAAAGGTGGTGGTCTTCACGACGGTGCCCAGGTAACGCTCGCCCAGTTCAGGAACCATCGGGTTGGCGATCGCGTTGATCGCGGCCCGGGCAGCCTCGGCGGACGTGCCGTCCGTGGCGCCGATCAGGACCGTGCCGTCATCTTCGATGGAGATGTCAGCGCCGGTGTCTTCCTGGATCTGGTTGATCATCTTGCCCTTCGGGCCAATGACCTCGCCGATCTTATCCACGGGGATCTTCACCGAGATGATCCGCGGCGCGAACTCGGAGAGCTCGTCCGGGGTGTCGATCGCGGCGTCCATGACACCGAGGATGTGCAGGCGTGCTTCGCGGGCCTGCTTCAGGGCTGCGGCCAGGACCGAGGCGGGAATGCCGTCGAGCTTGGTATCCAGCTGGATGGCAGTGACGAACTCGGAAGTACCGGCCACCTTGAAGTCCATGTCGCCGAAGGCATCTTCGGCGCCGAGGATGTCGGTCAGGGCGGCGTAGCGGGTCTCGCCGTCAACCTGGTCGGAGACCAGGCCCATGGCGATGCCGGCAACCGGAGCCTTCAGCGGCACACCGGCGTTGAGCATGGACAGCGTGGAAGCGCAGACCGAGCCCATGGAGGTGGAGCCGTTGGAGGACAGTGCCTCGGAGACCTGGCGGATGGCGTACGGGAACTCTTCACGCGACGGCAGAACCGGCATAAGCGCACGCTCTGCCAGGGCACCGTGGCCGATTTCGCGCCGCTTGGGCGAACCCACACGGCCGGTCTCACCGGTGGAGTACGGCGGGAAGTTGTAGTTGTGCATGTAGCGCTTGCGCGTTACCGGGGACAGCGAGTCGATCTGCTGTTCCATCTTCAGCATGTTCAGCGTGGTGACGCCCAGGATCTGGGTTTCGCCGCGCTCGAAGATCGCCGAACCGTGCACGCGGGGCAGAACCTCTACCTCGGCGGTCAGCTGGCGGATGTCCGTCAGGCCGCGGCCGTCGATGCGGACCTGCTCCTTGAGGATGCGCTGGCGCACAACCTGCTTGGTGACGGAACGGAAAGCTGCGGAAACCTCGTTTTCGCGGCCTTCGAAGCGCTCGGCCAGTTCGGCCTTGACTTCGTCCTTGAGGGCGTCGGAAGCGGCGTCGCGCTCCTGCTTGTCAGCGATCGCGAAGACCTCTGCCAGCTTGGCGGCTGCAGCGGCCTCAACGGCTTCGTAGACGTCGTCCTGGTAGTCCAGGAAGAGCGGGAATTCGACGGTCGGCTTGGCGGCGCGTGCAGCCAGGTCCGACTGCGCGTCGCAGAGTGCCTTGATGAACGGCTTGGCAGCCTCGAGGCCTTCAGCGACAACCTCTTCGGTCGGGGCGGTGGCGCCCTCTTCCTTGATGAGGTTCCAGGCGTTGTCCGTGGCTTCGGCCTCGACCATCATGATGGCGACGTCGTCACCGGCGATGCGTCCGGCAACCACCATGGAGAACACAGCGCGCTCCAGCTCGGAGTGCTTCGGGAAGGCAACCCACTGGCCTTCGACCAGGGCAACACGGACGCCGCCAATCGGGCCGGAGAACGGCAGTCCGGAAAGCTGCGTAGACATGGAGGATGCGTTGATGGCAACCACGTCGTAGAGCACGTCCGGGTTGATCGCCATAACGGTGACCACAACCTGGACCTCGTTGCGCAGGCCCTTTACGAATGCGGGGCGCAGCGGGCGGTCCATCAGGCGGCAGGCCAGGATGGCTTCGGTGGACGGACGGCCTTCGCGGCGGAAGAACGAGCCCGGGATGCGGCCGGCAGCGTACATGCGCTCCTCGACGTCCACGGTCAGCGGGAAGAAGTCGAAGCCTTCACGCGGGGACTTGCCGGCGGACGTGGCCGAGAGCAGGGCGGTGTCTTCGTCGATGTAGACCATCGCGGAGCCTGCGGCCTGGGCGGCCAGGCGTCCGGTTTCAAAGCGGATAACGCGCTTGCCGAAGCGGCCGTTGTCAATTACTGCTTCTGAGTACTGGATTTCGGGACCCTCCATAGAGAGTCACCTCCGTTCTGTTGATTCGGAGGCAACCCAGCATCGTCCCATGGGTCCTTCCCGCCGGGCTGGCGGGAAAGGTGCCCAACACCCGGTCTTCGATCGAGGTCCACGGGCTTTTCTCCCGGAGACCACTACCGAGGACCGCGAATGCTGCGATGCTGGCTGACTCCTGTATGTGTTTTTCTTTACTGCTGCGGTACCTCAGCGGACAGGTGCGCTTCCGGAGCTTGCCGGTGTCCATGTCTGCCGTCTGTGTACCCTGCGCTAAAGGGCGGCCCTGCGCAGGTGCGCAGGAACCGCCCTTCAAGCAGAACTAGCGGCGCAGGCCGAGACGCTCGATGAGCGCACGGTAACGCGTGATGTCGGTCTCGCGCAGGTAACCCAGCATGCGGCGACGGCGACCAACCAGGGCCATCAGGCCGCGGCGGGTGTGGTGGTCGTGCTTGTGGGTCTTCAGGTGCTCCGTCAGGTCGGAAATACGACGGGACAGGACAGCAACCTGAACCTCAGGGGATCCGGTGTCACCTTCGGTGAGTGCGAATTCCTTGATGATCGCCTGCTTGACGGCGGGATCGAGTGCCAATGTAACTCCTACAGTTGTGCCGTGAGGCCCGAATCAGCACTTCGCTGCCGGGAACCCTGTGCCCGTCCGGCGCAAACGCCGCGGACACAAAGAAATTCAGCCGCCACGGACCGCAGCCGAATTTTGGTCCAGTTTACCTGTCCGCAGTGCCTTCTGTCGAAAGGACTTCCCGGGTCCGCGCGACGTCGAGGCGCATCTGCTCGATAAGCGCTTCCGGTCCGGTGTAGGCAACCATCCCCCGAAGCCGGTCCACGAATTCGACGCCGACGACCTGCCCGTAGAGGTCGAAGTCCTCCACGGCCTCCTTCGGGCGGTCGATGACGTGTGCTTCCACCTGGCGGCTGACGCCGTCGAAGGTGGGGTTCGATCCGACGGAAATGGCGGCGGGCCAGCGGGTACCGGCCGAGTCGACCAGCCAGCCGGCGTAGATGCCGTCCGCCGGGATGAGTCCGGTGGACTCGGGAGCGAGGTTGGCGGTGGGGAAACCGAGTTCCCGTCCGCGGGCAGCTCCATGCACTACGGTGCCGCGCATGCGGTGGGTGCGGCCCAGCAGGCGGGCTGCCGTGCGGACGTCACCGGATGCCAGGGCTTCACGGATCCAGGTGGAGGAGCAGCGGCGTCCGGGCGTGTCTCCCGGGCCGTCGGGAAGGGCATCGAGGTCATCCACCGCGATGACGTCGAATCCCATTTCGGCTCCGAGCTCGCGCATGGTGTCCAGGTCGCCGGTGTTTCCCCGTCCGAACCGGGCATCATGGCCCAGCACAACTGCCACGGCGTGCAGTCCCTCGGCGAGGAACGTACGGACGAACTCCTCGGCACTGAGGGAAGCGAGGTCCAGGTCGTAGTGCACCATCAGCAGGCCGTCGAGTCCGGTTTCAGCCAGCGCCTCGGTGCGGTCTGCCGGGCCCATGATCAGGACCGGCGCGCTTTCCGGCCGGTGCACGGCTGCGGGGTGCGGATCGAAGGAGAGCGCGACGGCGGATGCGCCGCGGTCACGCGCAGTTTTGACCAGCTTAGACAGCACGTGCTGGTGGCCAAGGTGAACGCCGTCGAAGTTCCCGATTGTCACTACTGTCGGACCAAGGTCGGACGGCACCTCCGCAAGGTCATTCCAGTAATACACCCGTGCTCCTTACCAGCGGACAGTCATCCATGAATCCTTCCGGCCGCAGCTTTGCCGCCGGAAGGCTTCATCCATTATGGCGGATAAGCGGTGCCGGTTACGCACCCGCTCCGCTGCCGGTGCCGGCGGTGCCGGCTCCATGGTGGATTTCGCGCCGCAGCTCACTGGTCTTGAGGATGAACCGGTGCCAGACCAGAAGCGCCGGCGGGAACGCGAGTTCAACGACCATCAGGATAATCAGGGTGAAGTGCGGAGTGCCGGAGAACGCCCAGGACAGCACCCGGCCGATCCCGCCCAGGAACACCATGAGGCAGACCAGCCACAGCATGTTGGCCCATTGGAACTTGATGGCGATGGCGACGAACGCTGCTCCGACGCCCACCATCATGGCGGAGAAGAAACGGAACTGGCTCTCCAGTGAGGCATTGACCTGTCCCCCGCCGGTCTCGGCCACGCCCGCTGTGCCGGTGATCAGGTAGTAGCCGCCAATCGCCGCGATGACCACGCCAACAGCGATTACCACGGCCCGGAAAACGCCCCAGTCATCGGTGCTCTTCCAGGAAGCGCCGGGCTTCTCCTTCTTGGGTTCGGCGTTCCCCTCGCGGACGCGGAGCCTGCCCTTCCGGCCGGTGGAACCGTCCTCCGGATGGTTCTCCGCTTCGGGGCCCGCACCGGCGGCCTGGACTGGGAAAGACTGCCTGGCCGGCGGACGCGGGGTTCCTGCGGCGCCTCGGGTGTTCTCTTCCGGCCCGGATGTTGGAATGCTCATGGTCCTGCCCTCTGCTGGGTTTGGCACCGCGCCCGTTACTGCACGGTTTTCCACATCGTCTCACGCCCGGCAGCGCACAAAAACCCCGCTGCGGCTAGGCGCGTTTGCTGCCCCGGTGCCGGTACAGCCACCAGAGGCCGATGATCGGAAGGATCAGCGGCACGAACCCGTAGCCCATGCCGAAGCCGGACCACACGGTGTCATCAGGCAGCGCGGCCGGGTCCAGCAGCCCAAAGAATCCGACGAAAAGGACGCCGAGCATTTCGACGCTCACGGCCACCACGGAGATCCTGTAGGAGGTCTCTCCGGCCCGGGCCAGCGAAATGGTGGCCACGATGTAGACGACGGCGGCGAACGCGGAGAGCAGGTACGCCACCGGCGCTTCATCGAACTTGGTGGCAATCTGGAAGGCGGCGCGGGCCGTGGCAGCCAGCGCGAAGACACCGTAGACGGCCACGATGAGCCGTCCCGGGCCCGCGTTGCGGGAGGTCGATCCGGCGGATGCCGCCTCAGGACGCGGCTTGATCAGTTTTTTCATGCCAGCGGCACTCCATCCCAAATCTGTTCCATTCGGAACAACATAACGAACACGGTGATGCCAACGGCGCCCAGGACCAGGTTGCTCCACCTGGACCGGTCCATGAGCGACCACCAGACGGCGCCGATCGGAATCACCGCGGCGGTAAAGAGGTAACCCCAGAACTCCCAGGCCGGACCGTTGAGGGTTTCACCTCCGGTCTGCCGGATGACGGCGGCGACGGCGTAAATAATCAGGAACAGCTCGACGGCGGCGACGGAGAGGATCGTGAGATCGTTCGGACCGTGGCGCAGCACTGCCGCACCGATGCACAGCACGGTGGAGACCAGGCAGACGATCGTGCCGACAATGAACAGGGGGTCGATGACCACTTAGGACCTTTCGTTTCCGGGAGCAAAGACGAGAAGTGCCTTTGCAGTGTCTCCCTTGTCCGCGAGCAGGCCGATCAGTTCTCCGTCCGGGGCGAAGGCTGCAACTGGTGCATCCTCCCCTGCCGGCGTCCCGGAGGCCGGGATGCGGCGGCCGTGGGAGAGGTCGGCGGCTTCGCCTTCGGTCAGCTCACGCACCGGGAAGAGGGCGCGGGCCGCATCGTTGAGGTCCAGGAGCCGGAGGTCTTCGGCGAGCTGGTCCAGGGTTGAAGCCTGGCCTTCGAAGTACGGCCCCACGGAGGTTCGGCGCAGGGCGGTGAGGTGGCCCCCAACTCCGAGGGCGGCGCCAAGATCCCGTGCCAGCGCACGGATGTACGTTCCGGAGGAGCATTCCACCGTCACGTCGACGTCGCGCAGCTTGCCTCCGTGCTCGCGGCGGATGTCGTGGACCTCGAAGCGGGAGACCGTCACGGGCCGGGCTGGGAGGTTCACCTCTCCGCCGGCGCGCACCCGGGCGTACGAGCGTTCTCCGCCCACCTTGATGGCGCTGACGCTGCTGGGAACCTGCTGGATGTCCCCGGTGAGGGCCTTCACGGCGCTGCGGATGTCTTCGTCCGTTACCGCCGCGGCTATGGTTTCGGCCGTAATCTCGCCCTCGGCGTCGTCGGTAACCGTGGACTGGCCCAGCCGGATAGTGGCTTCGTACGTCTTGGATGTGCCCACAATGTAGGTCAGCAGGCGGGTGGCCTTATTGATGCCCACCACCAGCACACCCGTTGCCATGGGATCAAGGGTTCCGGCATGGCCGACCTTCCTGGTCCCGGCGAGCCTGCGCAGGCGGCCCACCACATCGTGGCTGGTCCATCCCTGCGGTTTGTCCACAATAATCAGTCCTGAACGGACCTGCCCGGAATTCACGCCTTTCAGTATATGCGCGGTGCCGGGGCCCAAACTCCGCTGCCCGGTTCCGTTCCCTGCTCCGGCCCGGCCTCCGGGACGGCGCGTGAACCCGGCTGTAGCATGCGGTTATGTCCCAGCTCGCCGCCCATGTGCGTTCCGTAGACCCGAACCAGATCCGTGAAATAACACAGGCAGCCTGGGCCACCCCCAATGCGGTAGTGCTCAGCATCGGTGAACCGGGGTTCCCGACGCCGGAGCATGTGCTGCAGGCTGCACAGGACACGCTGGCCCGTGACGAGACCGGATACACCCCGAACGCGGGCATCTCGCCGCTTCGCACCGCGTTCGCGGAGCGGGTCGCGGCCCAGACGGGCACCCCGGTTGACCCGTCCCGTGTGTTCGTGACATCCGGCGCCCAGCAGGGACTGCACCTGGCCATGAGCATGCTGCTGGATGCCGGGGACGAAATCCTCATCCCCAATCCCGGTTACCCTACCTTCGCCATGACGGCGCGGCTGCTGCACGCGGAACCGGTCGAGTATCCCCTGCATCCGGAGAACGGGTTCCAGCCGCGGATCGAAGACATTGAGGCGAGGATCACGCCCCGTACCCGGGTGCTGCTGGTGAATTCACCGTCCAATCCGCTCGGGGCCGTCTTCAGCCCGGAGCTGACCCGGGACCTGGTGGCCCTGGCCCGGCGCCGGAACCTTTGGATCCTCTCCGACGAGTGCTACGAAGCGTTCACCTACGACGTTCCGCACGTTTCCCCGCTGGCTTTCGACGGCGGCGGGGAACGGGTCATCGCCTCGTACACCCTGTCAAAGACATACGGGCTGACCGGACTGCGGGTGGGCGCCCTCGTAACGCCCGCGGGTCTGGAGGCACAGCTGAGCACGGTCATGGAGTCGATCGTCTCCTGCGTCGCTTCCCCCTCCCAGTACGCTGCGCTGGCTGCGCTGACCGGCCCGCAGGACTACGTACAGGAGGCCGCAGCGCATTACCGCGGGAACCGGGATGCGGCGTCGGCCATCCTGGATTCCAAGGGAATTCCCTATCTGGCTGCGCAGGGCGCGTTCTACCTCTGGGCGGACCTTTCACACGCTTCCGGCGGCAATATCAGGAACTGGGCCGGTCGCTTCCTGTCGGAGGAAGGCGTGGCGGTTGCGCCGGGTACCGCGTTCGGGTCCATCGGTGAGGGCTGGATCCGGATAGCACTCTGCGGCGGACGCGCCGAGCTGGTGTCCGGGGTGTCGCGGCTCCCCGCGCCGGGCGTGGGCTAAAACCGGCAAGCAAAAAGAGCGGCACCCCAAGACGGGGTGCCGCTCCTTTTGTGGTTGAGCGCCTGGGGAACCTTAGCTGCGGGCGTCCGAGTCCTCCGCCGGTGTGTCCTGCAGGTCCTCTTCGTCGTCGTCGTCATCCCTGCGGTAGGGATCGGCGTCGCCGGCGTAGGCGGCACCCTGCTTCAGCGCAGCGAGTTCCTCGTCACGCTTCTTGGCTTCCCGGATCAGTTCTTCCAGGTGGCTGGCATTCACCGGAATCTCGTCGGCAACGAATTCCAGGGTTGGAGTCAGCCGGACGGTGATGTTCTTGCCCACTTCTGAACGCAGCATCCCGCGGGCGGAATCCAGGGCGGCCTTCGTGTCTGCCTGCTGTGCCTCGTCACCGAAAACGGTGTAGTAGACAGTGGCATGCTGCAGGTCGTTGGTGACGCGGGCATCGGTGATGGTCACGAATCCCAGCCGGGGATCCTTGATCCGCCGCTCGAGCGCCTGAGCAACTACCACCTTGATGCGGTCAGCGAGTTTCGCAGCGCGTGCTGGATCTGCCATTACCTCTCCTTAGCTAAAGATCTGGGTCGCTCGGTCGGCGGCCGCCAGGGGCCGCCGCCAAGCGCTGAAATGCCTCAGGCCAGCGCTTGCTGCCGCGCTGGCCGGGGCGGAGCGGGCCGGGCAGGCCCGCAGGCAGGGGCCGCCGCGGACGGCGGCCCCTGGCCGGGGTGCTAGACCCGCGGCTTCTCGCGCATCTCGAAGGTCTCGATGATGTCGCCTTCCTTGACGTCGTTGAACGACCCCAGACCGATACCACACTCGAAGTCCGTGCGGACTTCGGTGGCGTCGTCCTTGAAACGCTTGAGCGAATCGACGGTGAGGTTCTCGCCAATGATCTTGCCGTCGCGGGTGACCCGCGCCTTGGCGTTGCGCCGGATGACTCCGGAGCGGACGATCGAGCCGGCAATGTTGCCGAACTTGGAGGAGCGGAAGACTTCGCGGACCTCGGCGGTACCGAGCTGCACTTCCTCGTACTCCGGCTTGAGCATGCCCTTGAGGGCCAGCTCAATGTCATCGATTGCTGCGTAGATGACGGAGTAGAAGCGCATGTCCACGCCTTCGCGCTCGGCCAGGTCAGCCACGCGCTCGGCAGGCTTGACGTTGAAGCCGATGATGATCGCGTTGTCCACGGTCGCCAGGTTGACGTCGTTCTGCGTGATGGCACCAACGCCGCGGTGGATAACGCGCAGCTGCACGCCGTCTCCGACGTCGATCTTGAGCAGCGAGTCTTCCAGGGCTTCCACGGCACCGGAAACGTCACCCTTGAGGATGAGGTTAAGGGTATCGACCTTGCCGTCAGCGACAGCCTGGTCGAAGTCCTCGAGGCTGATGCGCTTGCGGCGCTTCGCCAGTGCGGCGTTGCGGTCTGCGGCTTCACGCTTCTCGGCGATCTGGCGGGCGGTGCGCTCGTCATCGGTCACGAAGAAGGTGTCACCGGCGCGCGGGACGTTGGACAGGCCGAGGACCTGGACCGGACGCGACGGTCCGGCTTCGGTTACGGCGTCGCCGTTCTCGTCGAACATGGCACGAACGCGGCCGTGGGCAGTGCCCGCAACGATCGTGTCGCCGACGCGCAGCGTACCGGACTGGACCAGGACGGTTGCGACGGCGCCGCGGCCCTTATCCAGGTTCGCTTCGATGGCGATGCCTCGAGCGTCCTTGTCCGGGTTGGCACGCATGTCCAGGGCTGCGTCTGCGGTCAGCAGCACGGCCTCCAGCAGCGCGTCGATGTTCAGGTTCTGGCGTGCCGAAACCTCAACGAACATGGTGTCGCCACCGTATTCTTCCGGAACCAGACCGTACTCAGTCAGCTGCCCGCGGACCTTGTCCGGGTTGGCACCTTCCTTGTCGATCTTGTTCACGGCAACCACGATCGGCACGTTTGCTGCCTGTGCGTGGTTGAGCGCTTCAACGGTCTGCGGCATAACGCCGTCGTCCGCTGCGACAACCAGGACAGCAATGTCGGTGACCTTCGCACCACGGGCACGCATGGCGGTGAACGCCTCGTGGCCCGGGGTATCGATGAAGGTGATGGCCCGCTCGGTGCCTTCGTGTTCGAAGGCAATCTGGTAGGCACCGATGTGCTGGGTAATGCCGCCGGCTTCGCCTTCAACAACCTTCGTGTTGCGGATGGCGTCCAGCAGGCGGGTCTTACCGTGGTCAACGTGGCCCATGACGGTGACTACCGGAGGACGTGCCTCGAGTTCGTCGTCGCCTTCGGCTTCCAGCTCGGCCTCAAAGTCGATGTCGAAGCTGGAAAGCAGCTCGCGCTCTTCGTCTTCGGGCGAGACAACCTGGATCTTGTAGCCCAGTTCTTCACCAAGTACGCCGAACGTCTCTTCGTCCAGTGACTGGGTGGCCGTTGCCATTTCACCGAGGTGGAACAGCACGGTAACCAGAGCTGCCGGGTTTGCCTCAATCTTGTCAGCGAAGTCCGTGATGGACGCGCCGCGGCGGAGCCGGACAACAGTGTTGCCGTCGCCGCGGGGTACCGAAACACCGCCGAGCGACGGAGCTGACATCTGCTCCAGTTCCTGCCGCTTTGCCCGCTTCGACTTGCGCTGCTTGCCGCGTCCTGCGCCGCCCTTGCCGAAAGCACCGGCAGTGCCGCCGCGTCCGCGGCCGCCCTTGCCGAAGCCGCCGCCAACGGGACCGCCACCGGTTCCCGGCGCACCGCCGGGACCGCGGCGGGGTCCGCCTGCGCCCGGACGTGCCGGGGCTGCGGGCCGCTCAGTGCGGTTGGGCATCATGCCCGGGGTGGGACGGTTTCCGCCGGCGCCGCCGGGACGCGGTGCACCCGGACGGGGAGCGCCGGGACGCGGTGCACCCGGGCGGGGTGCGCCGGGGCGGGGGCCGCCTGCGCCGGCTGCCGGACGGGGACCTGCTGCGCCGGGAGTTCCGGTGCGCTCGGACTCGTCACGGCGCTGGCCCGGACGGGGCATGCCCTGGGACGTTGCAAACGGGTTGTTGCCCGGACGGGGACCGCCCTGGCCGCTGCCTTCGCCGCGGCCGCGGGGACGCGGCATGCCCTGGGACGTTGCAAACGGGTTGTTGCCGGGGCGCGGTCCGGAAGCTCCGGGCCGGGGAGCACCCGGACGCGGTGCTGACGAGGACTCAGCCGGTGCGGCCGGGGCCGCGGGCTTTTCCTCGGTCTTGGGAGCCGGGGCGGGTGCCGGGGCCGCGGGCTTGCTCTCAGCCTTCGGCGCCGGAGCAGGCGCCGCGGGGGCGGACGGGGCAGCCGGTGCGGGAGCAGCGGGCTTCTCTGCAGCCGGGGCCGGAGCTTCTGCTGCAGGCTTCGCAGCGGGAGCTGCCGGTGCCGGGGCAGCCGGGCGGGGAGCGGAAGTTTCCGGCTTTGCCGCCGGCTTGGACGCTGCGTCAGGGAATGCCCCGCGGAGCTTCTTGACTACGGGCGCTTCAATGGTTGAAGACGCCGACCGGACGAATTCGCCCAGTTCCTGCAGTTTTGCGACTGCGTCCTTCGAGGTAATGCCGAGCTCTTTGGCGAGCTCGTGTACGCGGACCTTGGCCACATTTCTCCTGTCTCGGTCCGCACCGAGCCAGGCACGAACCGTCTATTTGCTGCGGGCTTCCGCTGCGGGTGCAGCAGGGCCCATCACAGAGCACAACAAAGTACTCATCGCTGGGTACTCATCGGGTTTCCATCAGATTTCTGACCCGCTTTCAGGTTGGACGGTTTCGAGGGGGTTCCGGGTGGGACCCGCCTCTTGAGCTTCGAACCACTGCTGAACTGCCGCGGGATCGGCCTGTGCCCGGAAGGCACGGCCGAAAGCACGGCGTTTCACAGCTGTTGCGAGGCATGCTGTGTCGGGGTGCAACCAGGCGCCCCGGCCAGACATGCGGCGGCTCTCATCTACCAGGACGGCATTGCTGCCGTTATCTGATTCCAGCGCCAGCCGCATCAGCACGGCCTGGTCATCCTTCTTCCTGCAGCCAATGCATGTCCGCTGTGGAACATGCGCCGATCCTGCCGCAGGCCGCACCGATTCTACGGGCTCCTGCGGTTGCTGGAAGGCGGACGGTGACCCGGCCATATACATTCTACCGCGTTTCTCTTCTCTTGCCTTCATCCCTGCCCGCCGGGCGGGGATGCTAGGCGGACTTCGCGTCGGAAACGATGTCGATCCGCCAGCCCGTGAGCTTCGCTGCGAGGCGGGCGTTCTGCCCTTCCTTGCCGATAGCCAGTGAGAGCTGGTAATCCGGGACCACCACGCGTGCCGAGCGCGTATCCGCGTCGGTGATGGTGACCGAGTTTACCCGAGACGGAGAGAGCGCGTTGGCGATGAAGGTTGCCGGGTCTTCGCTGAAGTCCACAATGTCGATCTTCTCGTCATGCAGTTCAGTCATCACCGCACGCACCCGTGATCCCATTTCGCCAATGCAGGCGCCCTTGGCGTTGATGCCCGGGACGTTCGCCTTTACGGCAATCTTGGTCCGGTGGCCGGCCTCACGCGCCAGGGCAACAATCTCCACGGAGCCGTCTGCGATCTCCGGTACTTCCAGTTCGAAGAGCTTGCGAACCAGTCCGGGGTGGGAGCGGGACAGGGTGATGGACGGGCCCTTGAAGCCGCGGCGGACGTCGACGACGAAGGCCCGGACCCGGGTGCCGTGCAGGTACTTCTCCCCCGGCACCTGCTCGGTGGGAGGCAGCAGCGCCTCGATCGAGCCCAGGTTCACCTGGATCATGTTCGGGTTGTTGCCCTGCTGGATCTGCCCGGACACGAGTTCGCCTTCACGGCCCTTGAACTCGCCCAGGATGTTGTCATCCTCTACGTCGCGCAGGCGCTGCAGGATGATCTGCCGGGCAGTGCTGGCTGCGATGCGGCCAAATCCTGCCGGGGTGTCGTCGAACTCGCCAACAGCCTCGCCGTCGTCGTCGAGCTCCGTCGCCCAGATGGTCACGTGTCCGCTCTTGCGGTCCAGCTCTGCGCGGGCCTTTTCCTGCGAGCCCGTGGTCTTGTGGTAGGCGACAAGCAGCGCCTGCTCAATCGTGGGGATCAGCTTGTCCAGCGGAATCTCGCGTTCCGCTTCCAGCAGCCTCAGCGCACTCATATCAATATCCATTTAGGCCTCCTCGGCTGTGCTGTTAATTCCGTCGGCGTCCTCGCCAGCCGGTTCGTCCTCAAGGTGGGCGAATTCAACCTCGACCCGTCCCTTGGCTATCTGGTCGAAAGCAAGGTGCATCTTCTCGCCCTGCTTGGGCTTCATCCCCTTCTTGACCGCGATCTCGGGGATCAGCGTGATGCCCGAATCGTCCACCTCCAGGAGCCGGCCGGTCAGGGCGTCGCCGCGCACCGGGGTCACCGATACCATCCGGCCGGTGTTGCGCCGCCAATGCCGCCGTTCGGTCAACGGCCGGGAGACGCCCGGGGAGGATACTTCGAGGCTGTAGGGGCGGCCGTCATCCTGGGGATCTGCGTCCATGGCGTCCGAAAGGACGCGGGAAACATCCGCGATCCGGTCCAGGCTCACGCCGCCGCTTTCGGTCTCCGGAAGATCCACGACTACGTGGACGGTCCGGTGGGCACCGGCAATCTTGATCTCGATGTCTTCAAGGAAGAGGTTCTCACCGGCAACTGTGGGAGCCAGGTAGTCCTTGAGCCGCTGCGTCTCCGCAGCTACCTCGGCACGCTGGGCGTCCTTGCGGTAGTTAGACGACGTGTCTTTTTTAGGGCTGGGGCGACCCGCCATTACTGCCTCCCACTAGATGTTGTTGTAGCTCCTAGACTACCGACTTTTCCCAGGCCTCCGGGTCACCGCTGCAGGTGGGGGCCCGTTCGTGGCATGATCGAGTGTTGTGGAGAAGCCCCCGAACGTCCTGCAGCGGCCCGCCGCACGCCCTTCCAGGGCCGCCGCGGCCGCCGGCTTCTTCCGCCGCACTCTCGCTTTGGGGCTTCTGGCCTGCGTGGTCGCCTCGCTGGGCCTGACGGCTGGAGCCGGGGCCGAACCGGAACGGCCCCGGTCCTTTTCCGAACAGGCGCTGAATGAGGCGTTCGCCACGTCCCGAGTGCTGGCTGTCCAGGCCGAGTCCCTTGCCGGCTCCCTGGATGCCGAACCTGCAGCCGAGCTGCGGGCCGCTGCCGAGACCCTGAACCAGCAGTCGCTGCTGCTGACTAGCCCCGGCGGCGCAGCTGCAGCCCGGCCGGCCGCAGCACAGGTCCAGCCCTATCCCCGGGCGCTGCTTGAATCCGCCAGGAAGAACCTGGCCGCGGCCGGCC
Source organism: Arthrobacter sp. IK3 (assembly GCF_051337705.1). Taxonomy (NCBI): domain Bacteria; kingdom Bacillati; phylum Actinomycetota; class Actinomycetes; order Micrococcales; family Micrococcaceae; genus Arthrobacter; species Arthrobacter sp. IK3. The sequence continues at coordinate 82,387 of NZ_JBPPSW010000006.1, forward strand.
GGGCTGACTACGGAACCGCGCGCCTGCTGGCCGCCGCCGGAACCGGGCAGCTCCTGCTGGCCGAACGGACGGCACAGGCGCTGGGGGATCCCCTGGGCCAGCTGCCGGATTCCGGCTGGACTCCCGTGCTCGAGGACCAGCCGAGATGCTCCGGCGGGGACCGGACCGTCCTGCAGGACAGGCCCGGCGCCGCGGAATCCCTGCAAGCAGCCATAGACGCCGAATACGGAGCCGCGTACGGCTACGAAGTGGCCCAGGCCCAGGCCGGGAGCGGGTTCACGGTCCTGGGGCAGCCGCCGGCCCAGCGCCGGAGCGCCCATCTGGAAGCAGGCGAGGAAGGAGTCCGGCTGCTGCCGGACCTGTGCCTGCCGGAAGTCACTCCCCTGCCCGCCTGGTCACTGGATCCGGCGTTCCTCGCCGATCCCGTCACCAGCCTCCAGGAACTGGAAGCAACCATCCCCGGCGTCTACGCGGACCTGGCCGGAAGCAGCGACGGCGCCGTGCGTTCCTGGGCCATCGACCGCCTGGTGGAAGCATCCCGCCTGGTGTACTCCACCGGAGAAGTCCCGCCCGCTCCTGGCCTGGATGCCGAACCGGCGCACCTGCCCTGGGCTGCCGCCTAGGCACTTCACTGGCATGGCCGGGATCCGGCCCCTAGGCTTGGTGGGTGGCAGGAGCAGGCCGCCACGCCCGCAGCATCAGCCCGCCACGGCCCCAAGCCAGCAGGAGGCACCCCCCTATGGCATCCGCCGTCGTAGTTCCCGAAGCCCTGCGCAGGCGCTACCTGCGCTCGCGTGAAGGCCGAAGCTGGGTCGACAGCCTTCCGCGCCTCGCGGACGAGGCAATGGATGCCTTCGGGCTGAGACCGGATGAATCCGTCGTGGAAACCTGGCACGGCCACGGAGCACTGGTGCTGCCGGTCCGCACCGCCGGCGGCTCCCCGGCAGTGCTGAAACTGCCGTTCCCCCATCCGGAGGCTGAATCCGAAACGCCGGCGCTGCAGCTCTGGTCCGGCCGCGGCGCCGTCCGCCTGCTGGACCGGAACCCTGCAGGCTCCGCCCTGCTGCTTGAACGGCTGGACCCGGAGAGGAGCCTGATGCAGGTTCCCGTCGCCGAGGCGGTTCAGGCTTGGGGAGGTCTGGTCCGTGAGCTGGGCATCCCCGAATCCGGAGAACCGGAATGGGCCGCCATACCCTCAGCCGCCGAACGGGCGGAGCAGCTCTCCGATGAGCTTCCTGCCGAATGGGAAGCGCTGGGCCGGCCCTTTGAGCGCTGGCTGCTGGAGGAGGCACTGGCTGTCTGCCAGACCCGCGGCGTGGTGGGCCGGCGGAGCAGCCGTGACGTCCTGGTGCACGCGGACCTGCATTTCGACAACGTGCTGGCCCGGCCCGGTGGCGGCTGGGCCGCCATAGATCCGCAGGCTGTGTGCGGGGAGGCCGAGTACGCGGTGGCCCCCATGCTGTGGAACCGGCTCGGAGACCTCGCTCCGGGTGCTCCGGAGCGTTCCCTGGTGCAGCGGCTGCACGGTCTCTGCGAGGCTGGCGGTCTGGACGCCGAAGCCGCAGCGGAGTGGAGCATCCTGCGGGAAGTAGCCAACGCGCTGGAGTACCTCCGCGACGGAATGCCCGCCGATGCGCAGCGTTCGGTGTGGGTCGCCGCGGCAGTGGCAGGAAAGACCCATCCCGGGCTTCCGCCGGTACATGAGCTGCCGGCCGCCTAGGGGCGCGCGGTTAGCCCTGGAAGTTTTCCATCCAGACGTCGGTGCCGAGTTTGATGATCAGCGCGCCAACCACCACCAGGAACACGATGCGAATGAACCTGCTTCCCTTTGTGACCGCCATGCGTGCCCCGATGTAGCCGCCGGTCATGTTGGCCAGGCCGAGGACCAGCCCCAGGCCCCACAGCAGCGAGCCGTGCGGAAGGAAGAAAGCCAGCGCGCCGATGTTGGTTGCCATGTTCACGATCTTCGCCTTGGCGCTGGCGGCCAGGAAGTTATAGCCCAGCAGGGTCACCATGGCGATGATGAGGAAGGAGCCCGTGCCCGGGCCAATCAGGCCGTCATAGAACCCGATGACGGCACCGATCGCACCGGCTGTGGCATAGTGCCGGTTCCCGGAGTGCCGGAGCTTGGTCAGTTCCCCCACGGTGGGTTTCGTGGCAGTGAAGACGGCGACGACGACCAGCGCCACCACGATGATCGGCTTGAACACCGAGGACGGCAGTGAAGCCGCCAGCACCGCTCCGCCAAAGCTGCCTGCAAGTGCCACTCCGGCCATGGGCAGGGCCGTTTTCAGGTCCGGGTGGGCGCGGCGATAGTAGGTGAGCGCACTGGTGGTGGTCCCGAAGACAGACCCCATCTTGTTGGTCGCCAGCGCCTGCACGGGAGAGATTCCGGGCACGAGGAGCAGCGCCGGCAGCTGGAGCAGGCCGCCTCCGCCCACCACGGCGTCGATCCAGCCTGCGGCGAGGCCCGCCACCACCACGAGGGCGATGGTGGCGAGCGTTATGTCCTCAAGCCCCGAGACCACCTGCGGCTCAGCCGCGGGCGGCGCGGAGTACGTACTCCACGGCCTCTGCAACCGGCACGTTCTCGGCTTCGCCGGTAGCGCGGTCCTTGATTTCGACGACGCCGTCCGCCAGACCGCGGCCCACCACCAGGATGGTGGGAACGCCGATCAGTTCGGCATCGCCGAACTTCACGCCGGGGGAAACCTTGGGGCGGTCGTCATAAATAACTTCGAGGCCTGCTGCTTCGAGGTCCCCGGAGAGCTTGGCAGCGGCTTCGAAAATCTCGTCACCGCGGCCGGTGGCAACAACGTGGACGTCCGCGGGCGCGACGGCGCGTGGCCAGATGATGCCCTTCTCATCCCGGTTGGACTCGGCCAGGGCCGCGACGGCGCGGGTGACGCCCACACCGTAGGAGCCCATGGTCACGGTGGCCAGCTTGCCGTTCTTGTCCAGGACCTTCAGGCCCAGCGCTTCGGCGTACTTGCGGCCGAGCTGGAAGATGTGGCCCATTTCGATTCCGCGGGCTGCTTCGAGCGGGCCGGATCCATCCGGAGCCTCGTCACCCTCGCGGACTTCAACGGCTTCGATGACGCCGTCCCAACCGAAGTCGCGCTCCGCAACCAGGCCAAGAACGTGCTTGCCGGGCTCATTCGCTCCGGTGATCCAGGCGGTGCCGGCAACCACGCGGGGGTCTACCAGGTACAGCAGACCGGTGGAGGACTCCGTCCCCAGGACAGCATCATCCCGGTTCAGCCCCGGGCCGATGTAGCCCTTGACCAGCCCGGGGTGCTTCTTGAGGTCCTCATCCGTGGCGGCTTCTACGCCGAGCTCGCCGGACATTTCAAGGTGGGAGCCGATGTTCGCTTCAATGCGCTTGAGGTCCACGGCGCGGTCCCCGGGAACACCGACGACGACGATCTGCCGCTCACCGGTGGGCAGCGTCACGGCCAGGACAACGTTCTTGAGCGTGTCTGCGGCGGTCCATTCACCGGAGTCCTTGGCGAAGCGTGCGTTGACGTCGGCCACCAGGGTGTCGATGGTGGGTGTGTCCGGGGTGTCCACCACCTGCGCGGCGGGCGCGTTGGCGTAGTCGACGGCCTCGGGGGCAACGGTGGTCACTGCCTCAACGTTGGCCGCGTAGCCGCCGGCCGACCGGACGTAGGTGTCCTCGCCAACCGGGGTCGGGTGCAGGAATTCCTCGCTCTTGGACCCGCCCATGGCGCCGGACACCGCGGAGACCACAACGACGTCGAGCCCCAGGCGTTCGAAGATGCGCAGGTAGGCGCCGCGGTGCGCCTGGTAGCTCGCTTCCAGGCCTTCGTCGTCGATATCGAAGGAATAGGAGTCCTTCATGATGAACTCGCGGCCGCGGAGCAGGCCGGCCCGCGGGCGGGCTTCGTCGCGGTACTTGTTCTGGATCTGGAAGAGGGAGACCGGCAGGTCCTTGTAGGAGCTGTAGAGGTCCTTCACCAGGAGGGTGAACATTTCCTCATGGGTGGGAGCCAGCAGGTAATCCGCGCCCTTGCGGTCCTGGAGGCGGAAGAGGTTGTCCCCGTACTCCGTCCAGCGGTTGGATGCTTCGTAGGGTTCGCGCGGCAGCAGCGCCGGGAAGTGGACTTCCTGGGCGCCGATCTCAGCCATTTCCTCGCGGATAATGGTCTCCACCTTGCCCAGGACGCGCAGGCCCAGGGGCAGCCACGAATAGATGCCGGGAGCGGCGCGGCGAATGTAGCCGGCACGTACCAGCAGGCGGTGGCTGGCGACGTCGGCGTCTGCCGGGTCTTCGCGCAGGGTGCGCAGGAAAAGGGTGGAAAGTCGAAGGACCACGCGTCGAATCCGTTTCCGCAGCCTCAGGCTGCACCAAAGTGGGAAGTTTCTCCCTACTAATCTAGCCCCTGGTGCCGGGTGAGCCGGACACGGCAGGGCCGGTGCCGTTAGCGGCACCGGCTAGCGGGAGGCCAGGCCCAGTTCCGCCAGGACCGCGTCGATGAGCAGGCCCGCTTCTTCAGCGGACCGCTGCGCGTCCCGGGGCGCCGGCCGCGACGCAACGAGGCGCACGTTCCCGGTCCTGGCGCTGACCACCACGAGGCGCGTGTTTCCCGCAGCGGAACTCGCTGCGGTGTCCAGCGCCAGGATGTGCTCCGCTGCAGTAGTGACCTCCAGGCGGGTGTTCGTCACCGTCACGGTAGCGCCGTCACCGGCCATGCGGACTTCCGCACAGTCGGAAAGGACTGCCTCGTCAATGTAGTCGAGGGTGTCGAGGATGGATTCGTCGGCGTAGGCCGCTACGTTGAGGACGCTCGCGGCCCCTGCGTCCGTGCCGTAGGCGAGACCGGCCAGCGAGGCATCCTGCACCGCGGACACCGAGGCGGTGGCGGCGATTTCCGCGCAGGCAGCAGGTTCGAAGGTCACCTCGGTTCCTGCAGCGGCCTCAGTATCCGGCAGCACTGCACGCAGTGCTGCCTCGCTGAGGACTTGGCCGTCCAGTGCCAGGGAGCGGTTGGCTGCGGCAACGGCGGCTTCGAGCCGTGCCGAACTGAATTCGGGATCCCCAGCGCCCGCTGGGCTGCCGGAACTTCCGCCCGGCGATGCGAACCCGGGCGGCGCCGCGCCCCGGGCAGCGTCCGTGCCGGGCGTGCTGCCGGGCCCCGTTTCCTGCCCCGTTGACGGCGCCGGGGACGGCGCAGGTGCCGCCGGTGCACCCGCTCCGGGATCCGCCGGCACCGTGACCGAGGGCGCTCCGGAGCTTTCCCCGGGCACGCCCGCGCAAGCTGGGAGCAGCAGGGCTGCGGCCAGCAGGCAGGAGAGGAACCGGACCCGGGTCATGGTCGTCCCAGCCTAGGGCGCGCCGGGACGGAAGGTAAGGCTGAGGCCGCTGCACCCGCGGTTTTGGGCGCTGGCAGCTAGAACAGGATGGTCGCGAAGGTACCCACCTGGCGGAACCCCACGGATTCGTAGGTCGCCCGCGCAGGGGTGTTGTAGGAGTTCACGTACAGGCTGGTGACGGGCGCAAGTTCCTGCGCGAACCGGACGACGGCGGACATGTACGCGGCGCTCAGGCCCCGTCCGCGGTAGGCCGGATTCATCCAGACCCCCTGGACCTGGACAGCACGGCTGGAGACGGTTCCCAGCTCAGCCTTGAAGATCACCTGTCCGGCGCCGTCGAACTCCACCAGCGAGTGGCCGTTCTGGATCAGGGAGAGAACCCGCTGGCGGTAATGCCTGCTGCCGCCGGCAACGGGCGAGTAGCCGACTTCTTCTTCGAACATGGCCGTGCAGGCGGGCAGTAGCCGGTCCAGGTCAGCCGGGCGGGCCCGGCGCAGGCCGGGAGCCGGCGTCACCGGCGACGGCCCGGCGATTTCCAGAAGCGGCTGGTCGCTGCGCACATCGAAGGGACGCGGCGAGTTGTGCTGCAGCTCGGACCACAGGGACAGCACGGCCTCCGCCGGGCCGAACACCGAGGAAAAGCGACGGCCGGTACGGGCCAGGTAGGCACCGATCTCCGGGCCGTTTTCGGCAGTGACGCCGGTGGGCACAACGTTGACCCCCGCCCAGCACGCAGCGGTGAGCCTTCCGTCGTCGAACACTCCCAGCACCTGGCCGCCCGCCGCCGTGGGAGCAGCGGTACGGGTGGTTTCAAGGTGCGAAAGCAGGAACGTGTTAGCCACCGGGTCTGCGGCGGCAAGTTCGGTGAGTGCCGGGGTGTCAGCCGCACCGAGGATGCGCAGCGTTCCCGTCATGTTTCCGCTGCGCATCTTCTCCGTCCTAGCCGACGGTAACCATGGGGCCACCCGTGCCAGCATCCTCGCCATCGGCCTCCCCCATGTCCTCGGCGATCCTCATCGCTTCTTCGATCAGGGTTTCAACAATCTGGTCTTCCGGAACGGTCTTGATGACTTCGCCCTTGACGAAGATCTGGCCCTTTCCGTTACCGGAGGCTACACCCAGATCGGCCTCACGCGCCTCACCCGGTCCGTTTACTACGCAGCCCATGACAGCGACGCGGAGCGGAACTTCCATGCCTTCGAGTCCGGCGGTGACCTGCTCGGCGAGGGTGTAGACGTCCACCTGGGCGCGGCCGCAGGAGGGGCAGGAGACAATTTCCAGCTTCCGCGGCCGCAGGTTCAGCGACTGAAGGATCTGGTTGCCAACCTTGATTTCCTCCACGGGCGGTGCCGAGAGGGAGACACGGATGGTGTCGCCGATGCCCTTGGAGAGCAGTGCACCGAAAGCGGTGGCGGACTTGATGGTTCCCTGGAAGGCCGGGCCTGCCTCTGTGACGCCCAGGTGCAGGGGCCAGTCGCCGCGCTCTGCGAGCAGCTCGTACGCGCGGACCATTACCACCGGGTCATTGTGCTTTACGGAGATCTTGAAGTCGTGGAAGTCGTGTTCCTCGAAGAGGCTGGCTTCCCAGACGGCGGACTCGACCAGCGCTTCGGGAGTGGCCTTGCCGTACTTGGCCAGCAGGCGGGGGTCCAGCGACCCGGCGTTGACGCCGATCCGGATGGACACGCCGGCGTCCTTGGCTTCCTTGGCGATCTGCTTGACCTGGTCATCGAACTTGCGGATGTTGCCCGGGTTCACGCGGACCGCAGCGCAGCCGGCTTCGATGGCCGCGTACACGTACTTCGGCTGGAAGTGGATGTCCGCAATCACCGGGATCTGCGACTTCTTGGCGATGATAGGCAGCGCCGCTGCGTCATCGGCGCTGGGGCAGGCTACGCGCACAATGTCGCAGCCCGACGCCGTGAGCTCGGCGATCTGCTGGAGGGTGGCGTTGATGTCCGTGGTGGGCGTGGTGGTCATCGACTGCACACTGATCGGGAAGTCTGACCCGACCCCTACGGAGCCCACCTTGATCTGGCGGGTTTTGCGCCTCGGGGCAAGGACGGGCGGCGGTGCTGCTGGCATTCCTAGGTTGACCGAGGTCAAAACATCCTCCATGTGCCCTGCGGGCAGTTCATTAGTCTCCGGCGGCGGGGATAAGCGCGCCTGTCCTATTATCCACCCGCCTGCTGCACGCTGTGCCGCAGGCGGGTGGAATATCACTCAGGGCTTAGCCCGCCAGGTGCGCAAAGGCACCCGTGACCGGCTTCCACTCGGTGGTCTTGAGTCCGGAGATGCCGCCGCCAACGGCGAGCGGATCCTGCTTCAGCAGGTTGTTCAGCTCGTCTTCGTCTGCGGCAGTGAAGATGAGCAGCGCGCCGGCGCCGTCAGTGAACGGACCGCTGGCCAGGACCTTGCCCTCTTCAACCAGCGCGGCAAGCCATTCGCGGTGGGCCGGACGGTGCTCGTCCCGCACTGCTGCCGATTCGGCGTCGTACACGTACTCAACTGCAAAAATACTCATGATTCCCACCCTAAGGGATGTCAGCCGTGCAGCAGCGCCACCCGGACGGCGGCGGCAATGCCCACGGCCCAGAGCATGGAGGCCAGGGTTCCGATGATGAACCGCTCGGCGGCGGCCGGTGTCTCCTTGAGTTCGGCGTACCGGCCAAGTCCCTTGATGGCGACTACGTACGCTATGGCAACCGGCTCATCAGCGAGCACGGCAGCTGCCACGGCGAGCCGTTCCAGGAACCCAATCACCAGTCCGCCGCGCAGGACCACGGGCCCGGCCGGCCGAGGCGGGCGGCTGGGCAGCGGCGGAATCACGGGCTCCCCGGCCAGGTCATGGACCTGGTCCGCGGCCGGGTCGCGGGCGGGGTCAGGTCCGGGGCGGGCGGCTTCCACCGCACGCGCCAGTTTCAGCACTCCGCTGGTGACCGGCCATCCGCCGACGGCGGCCGCCGCCAGGCCCAGCACGATCCAGAGCAGGTCCATGGAACTCCTTGTCTTCCTCGAGATGGCAGAAACTGCACGTCTCGGCGCTGTAACGGGCAGTTTCTGCTATCTCGGCGGAGAACCGGCTGCGCGGTCCGCCCGGTCGAGGAGCACCGCTGCTGCGGGACGGGCGGCCCACTCTTCCTGCCATTTGGCCCGCTGGACGGCGTTGCTCACTGCCTGGGAACTGACCCCGAGCATACGTGCTGCGGCGCTTTGGGCTCCCCATTTGTGCGGGTCGACGTGTTCCAAAATCCGCCACTCCGCTTCGCTGCGGCCGCAGACCAGCCCGGCGATCAGCACCAGCACGGCCTCGGCATGCGCGGCCGCTTCAGCGGCTTCTTCACCGGCTTCCGGCGCGGCGGCGACGGCGAGGGGCGGACGGTCACCGGTTTTCTTGGCGCGGTCGACGGCGGCGCGCGCGGCGATGAACGCCTCTCCCCCGGCTTCCCGTGAGGAGGCCGGCAGGGGCCGTCCGACCGTGCCTACGCCTATTCCTACGGACCAGCCGCCCTGGCGCAGCGCCGCCAGGGCCGCGTTCACTGCAGCATCCGCAGACGAGGCCACGCCCTGCACCTCGTCCCCCACGGTCCGCTCAAACGGAAGCTCCAGTTCTTCGGAACCCAGCAGGTTGAGCAGCTCCGGCACCCGGTCAGCAGTCTTGCGGCTGTCCTTTTGGTCGATCGTCAGTACGAACATGCCTGAAACCGTATTCGATTGCAAAAAGATTTACAAGCAAAATAGGTTTCAGTTTCATTTGAAACTAGAAAAAACTGACGGGCTTCACGATGTCCGCGTAGATCAGCAGGGCACCCATTCCCATGAGCAGCACCGCGACCACGTACGTCACCGGCAGCAGCTTAGCCATGTCAAACGGCCCGGGGTCGGGTCGGCGGAACAGCCTGGCGACACCGCGGCGCAGCGACTCCCACAGGGCGCCCGCCACGTGTCCGCCGTCCAGCGGCAGCAGCGGAATCAGGTTGAACACGAACAGTGCCAGGTTCACGCTGCCCACAAGGCCGATCAGTACAGCCACCCGGTTCTGCACCGGGGACTCTTCCATGGAGGAAATTTCACCGGCAATCCGGCCAACGCCTACTACGGACATGGGACCGTTGGGATCGCGTTCCTCGGAGGAGAAGGCAGCCTGCGCAACGTCGGCGAGGCGCTGCGGAAGGTTGATGACGACGCCGGCAATTCCCTGCAGGTTCTCCCCCACCATGGGCAGCACTTCGGTGGCGGGCTGGCGCACCAGCGCGGTCTGGGAGCCGACGCCGATGAAGCCGACTTCCTCGGTCACCGGGTTGCCCGCATCATCGAGGACCGGTGTGCCGTCCTCTTCCGTGACGGGACGTTCGGTCAGCAGCGGGGTGATGGCGGCTTCGGCCTCGACGCCGTCCCGCTCATAGGTCACGGTGACCGAGCGCCCGGCGGCTTCGCGGATCAGCTCTGAGAGCTGCGCCCATTCCTGCACCGGCTGCCCGTCGAAGCGGGTGATCGTGTCTCCGGGGAGCAGTCCTGCCTCGTGCGCGGGAGCCGCAGGGTCCGTGTCCGCACATTCGGTCTGGCCGGCCGCCGCCTGGCTGCCGCTGATCACGCATTCGTTCACCGAGGCGAGGGTGGTGGTGGCCTGGGCGTTGCCAAAGCCCATCAGCAGCACGGCGAAGAGCACGACGCCGATGAGCAGGTTCATGAAGGGCCCGCCCAGCATGATGATGATCCGCTTCCAGACCGGAAGTTTGTAGAAGACCCGGTTCTCGTCACCGGGCTCCAGCCGGTCCGTTTCGGCCTGCCTGGCGTCCACGGCGAGCTGCTGGAACATGCCGGTGCTGGAGCGGCGCACATCGCCGTCGTGCGTTTCCTTGTTGGGCGGGAACATGCCGATCATCGACACGTAACCCCCCAGGGGCAGGGTCTTGACGCCGTACTCGGTTTCGCCGCGGCGGCGGGAGAACATGGTGGGGCCGAAGCCGATCATGTACTGCGTCACGCGGACCTTGAACGCCTTGGCCGGCAACAGGTGGCCAACCTCATGCAGCGCGATCGATACCGCGATGCCGGCGGCCACGAACAGCACGCCGAGGATAAAAAGTAGAACGCTCAACGGAACTTCCTTAGTTCTTGCGGCCTCCGCCGATTCGTGCCCGGGCTGCGGCCCGGGCCCACTTCTCCGCCGCCAGCACGGAGTCAAGTGTCAGTTCACCGGACTCGGTGTGCTCGGCCAGCACGGCGGCGATCGTATCAACTATGTCTGTGAATCCGATGAGACCGTCGTGGAAGGCATCAACGGCTTCCTCGTTGGCCGCGTTGTAGACCGCCATGCCGGTTCCGCCGGAGGCAGCTGCTTCCTTGGCCAGGCGGACCGCCGGGAACGCTTCCTCATCCAGCGGCTCGAAGGTCCATTCGGTGGCTTTGGTCCAGTCGCAGGGCGCTGCGGCGCCGGGCACGCGCTCCGGCCAGCCCATTCCCAGGGCGATGGGCAGCTTCATGTCCGGCGGGGAGGCCTGGGCAATGGTGGAACCGTCAGTGAACTGCACCATTGAGTGCACTATCGACTGCGGATGCACCACGACGTCGATCTTCTCCAGGGGCACGTCGAACAGCAGGTGGGCCTCAATGACTTCCAATGCCTTGTTGACCATGGTGGCGGAGTTGGTGGTGACCATCCGCCCCATTTTCCAGGTGGGGTGGGCCAGTGCCTGTTCGGGCGTCACGTCTGCGAGTTCGTCCCGGCGGCGGCCGCGGAAGGGTCCGCCGGAAGCCGTGACCACCAGCCGGTCAACTTCCTCGAACGTGCCGGAGCGCAGCGCCTGGGCCAGGGCCGAGTGCTCTGAATCCACGGGGACCAGCTGGCCGGGACGGGCGGCCTGCTTGACCAGGGCGCCCCCCACGATCAGTGATTCCTTGTTGGCCAGGGCCAGCATTGAACCGGCTGCCAGCGCTGCCAGGGTCGGTTCCAGGCCGATTGACCCGGTCATGCCGTTGAGGACAACTTCGGCCTCGGGCCAGGCGGCGACGGCAGTGGCCGCACCCGCGCCGACGAACAGTTCGGGGTCATACCCGGTCACGGCGGCCTCGTCGCAGGCACGGCGCAGGGCATCCTTCAGCGTCGCCAGGTCCACTGCTGCGCAGCCGACGGCGGCGGCGCGGGTGTGGACGGCCTGCCGCGCCAGCAGGTCCAGGTTGTTACCGCCGGCTGCCAGCGCCACAATGCGGAAACGGTCCGGGGCAGCGTCCGCGACGTCGATGGCCTGGGTTCCGATGGAACCGGTGGAGCCGAGCAGGACCACGCGGCGGGGAATCCGCGGGCCGGTGGACGGTGCCGGCCGGTCAGAGGCTGCTGTCATCGGTTCGGTGGGCTCAGGTAGCTGCATGCCTACCAGTATCCCGCACCGGGTGCCCCCACTGCGTCAGCTGCGGGAGCGGGTACCAGGGATGCCGGGGCGTTGTCCCGCTTACAACGCGGAGTGCAGGGCATCCACGGCATCCGGGATCGGATCCGTTCCGGTCACCAGTCCCAGGACCTGTCCGCTGCCGCGGCCGGTTTTGGCCAGCTCCGCCAGCACCGCTGCAACGTCCTGGCGCGGAATGGTGCTGGACGGCACTACCGGCGCCAGCTCCACCAGCCCTACGGGAGCGCCGTCGGTCAGCGTGCCCGGCCGGATGATGGTCCAGTCCAGCTCTGTCCGTGCCATCAGATCTTCCTCCGCGGCGCGCTTGGCCAGCAGGTAGGCGTACATGGTGTCCTGGAGGCCTTCGGGCCGTGCACCGCCGATGACGGCTTCGGTACCTGCTGAGGACACCTGGATCAGGCGGCTGACTCCGGCCTGCTCCGCGGCTTCGGCGAGCAGCACCGCACCGGCCCTGTCCACGCTGTCCTTCCGCTCAACACTGCTGCCTGGTCCGGCCCCTGCCGCGAACACGGCCAGGTCCGCACCGGTGAGCACCTGGGTGAGGTCTTCCAGTGTGCTGTTCTCCAGGTCCAGGATCACCGGCGCCACCCGGTCAGCTTCAAGGTCGGCAGCCTGGTCCGGGTTGCGGATCAGGCCGGCGACGTCGTGGTCCGCGGCAACCAGGAGCCTGCCGGTTTCGCGTGCAATCTGCCCGTGGGCTCCAGCTATGACAATGCGCATAGCCCCAGTATCCGCGGTGCCTGCCCGCCCCGTCTGCCGGGTGCACAAACTCCGCGCCGCAGGAGGGCAATTACCTCCGTGTCAGCCTGCAATCCCGGCACGGCGGAGGGTCTGCTCGGCCTGGCGCAGCAGCGGACCGTCAATCATTTCGCCCCGGAAGCTGAAGACTCCGCCCTTGCCCCTGGCAGCCTCAAGCAGCTCACGGGCATAGGCTTTGTCTTCCTCGGAAGGCGCGTAAGCTGCCCGGACTGCGGCCACCTGCCCCGGATGGATGCAGGCCTTGGCCGCGAAACCCGATGCCGCGCCGTCGCGGGCTTCTTCCTCCAGCCCGGCGGTGTCCTCAATGTTCCCGTAGATGGAGTCGATGGCACCCTTGCCGTAGGCGCCTGCCGCCAGGAGGACGGTGGACCGGGCCTGGACCGCCACGGGCCGGTACGTGCCGTCGGACCGGCGGCTGGATTCGCCCCCCAGGGACGCCAGGAGGTCCTCGGCTCCCCACATCAGCGCGTCCACGTTCTTCTCCCGTGCAATGTCCGGGGCACGCAGCACACCGAGTGCGGTTTCGATGAGAGCGATGACGCTCACGTGCCGCAGGGCGCGTCCAATTTCGCCCGGATCCTCCGCCTTGGCGGCCATGACGTAACGGTAGCCGGTGGCGGCGAGCGCCTCCATGTCGGCACGGAAGGACGTGCTGTGCACCGGGTTCACCCGCACGATGGTCCTGTCCGGGTCCAGCGCGGACGCGGCGAGGTTCTCGCGTGCTTGTTCCTTGTCTTCAAAGGCGACGGCGTCTTCAAGGTCCAGGATGACGGCGTCCGCCCGCTGGGCAGCCTTCTCGAAGCGCTCCGGACGGTCCGCCGGGCAGAACAGCAGTGCAGGTCCCATGGGGAAAGTAGTCATTGGCTTGGCTCCTTGGCGGTAGTGCGGGGTTTCTTTCAACCTACCGGTGAGCTGCGCCCGCCCGGTAGCGCAGGAACGGCCCGGACGGGATATGGGCATCAGGTCCGCCGTACGGCGCCGACGGCGTTGACCGCGGCCAGCACCCCACCGGCAGCAGCAATCGTGGTCCCCAGCGCCGGCGCGCCGCCGGCGGGCGCTGCCAGCACGGCGTCCACCACCACTACCGACAGGGCGGCCCCTACATACTGGGCCGTTCGGTAAAGTCCGCTGGCGACGCCGATTTCCCCGGGAGGTGCCACGGCCTGGAGCAGGGACTGGTTTCCCACGTTGTTGAAGCCGTTCGGGATACCCAGCAGGGCCCCGACGGCGGCCAGCAGCCACACAGGCGCGCCGGCGGTCCAGGTCAGCGCAAGCACCGTGCCGGCCACCAGGAATGCCGCTCCTCCGATCAGCAGCAGCCACCGGGGCCGCAATTTCCTGCCGGCGGCCGTCGCTGCCAGCGTCGAGAGCACCCCGACGCCGAAAACCGGGATCATCAGTGCCCCGGATTCGGCAGGGGTCAGTCCGCGCGTGCCCTCAAACCAGAGCGGCAGGCCGTAAAAAACGCAGTAGAACGCTGTAAAGGTCAGGACCGCACGGCCGCAGGTACGCAGCACGCCCCGTTCGCGCAGCAGCAGCCGGACATCCACGAAGGGCTGTTTCGTGTTCAGCTCGCGCCAGGCGAACAGGGCACCGAGCGCAGCTGCGGCCGCCAGCAGTGCGGCGGCTGTGACGAGCGTTCCGTCCAACTCCAGCAGTCCCGCCATCAAAGCGACCAGCGCCAGGACAAACAGGAGAAGGCCGGGAGCGTCGAGGAGTTTCAGGATGGTCCGGGCGCTGCGCGGCTGCGGCCGGGGATCCGGTGCCACGGTCCTGAAGACCAGCAGGGCGGATACAGCCACCAGCGGGATGTTGGCCCAGAAGATGGCCTGCCAGCCGCCTGCCATAACCAGGAACCCTCCTATGGACGGGCCGATCGCGGCCATGGTTTGCCCGCAGAGCGCTATCGTTCCGATGGCGCGGCGGTTGGAGGCGTTCCGGTCTTCTGCACTGCGCCGGATGATCGCCATGGCGGCCGGGAAGTGGATGGATGCACCAATTCCCATCAGCACCCGGACGGCGATCAGTTCGGCAATGCCCGGGGCGAACGGACCAAGCATTGATCCGGCCAGCACGATGCCCAGCCCCGCAAGGTAGAGGCGCCTTGCTCCGAACAGGTCAACGAGGCGGCCTGCGGTGGGTGAAGCCACAGCACAGGCGATGTACATGCCGGATACCAGCCAGGGAAGGGCTGACTCGTTGCCGTAGAACACTCCAATGGAGACCATCGCGACGGCGATAATCGAGGAGTTGAACCCCTGCAGGATAGTGCCCGATCCCAGTGCCCAGCCGAGCCTGCCGGGGAGCTCAGGCCGGACTTCGGCCGCTGGTGCCCGGGTCACGGCCGTCCGGCGCCTGGTACCGGATCCGGGACCAGCGCGGATGGCAGCGCGAAGGCAACGTCCGGACGGGACACGAGCCGGCCCAGGAAAGCGTCGGCGACGTCGGCGAAACACGCCTGCCCCAGGACCCACCCGAACCAGCTCAGGCCAAGGAACCGGTGCCCGCTGCTGCGGACGTCCTCAACCAGCTGGTCAACGGTGTCATCGAGCAGCTGCTCGTAGTCGTCGAAGGGCAGTCCCCGCGTGTACAGCGCAAACATGTCCTCCGTCTCAAGGCTGAAGGGCACCGCTGTCAGGCCGGCGGCAGGTCCGGCGAGGGCAACCGGCGCCTCATCCAGGGTCCAGTCCCCGAACCAGCTGATGCCCAGGTCTGCCAGCAGGGAGCTGGTGCGCGGGGTTGAGGTCCGTTCCGGGGAGAACCAGCCCCGCACCTGCCGCCCGGTGGCCGTCTGCACGGTTTCGAGCGATGCGGCGATGTAGGCGCGTTCGGCGGCCGTGTCCATGGCGGGATCCAGCACGATGTTCGCTGCGGCTCCGCGGGCCACGATTTCCCCGGCTCGCTCGCCCAGCGCCCGGCCCAGGCCGGGCAGTGCGGCGGCATGTGAGTCCAGTGCCACGGCGGCCGGGACTCCGTGCCGGGCGGCGATGTCCAGCAGGCGAAAGATTCCGGTGGTGAGGCCAAAATCCCATTGGGACAGACGGGCCACCTGGCCGGGGCGTGGCTCGCCGGTTTCACGCCCCACCCCGCCCTGCATGGCCAGTGGCTTGTAACAGCCCGGCGGCACCGGATCGGCGTAGCGCGGGGCGTGCAGCAGCAGGGAGACGGTCAGCGGCGCCCCGCCCTGCCAGGCAGGCCGGAAGGGTTCGTAGCTGCGGGGAATGTCCGGTGCGTACGGAACGGCGTGGGCCGGGTGGTGGATGATGGGCACTGTGTCAGCTCCTAGCCAGGGCGGGCTGCCCGGCCGCAGCAGCCAGTTCCTGGGCGTACGCGAGCTGGGCATCGTAGTGGTGTTCGAGGTAGTAGTCGGTGATTTCACCGGCGGTGGCCAGCCAGACGTTGTCCTGGCTGCGCAGGAACCCAAAGATGTCCCGGATGTGCCGGGAGAGATGGGGCTGTCCTGCCACAAAGGGGTGGGTGGCCACGCAGGCCACCCGTCCCTGGCCGTCCGCGGCCGCGTCGCGCAGCAGACGGCTAACCTGCGCTTTGGCCAGTCGTGCGAAGGAACCGCCGGAGAAATGCTTGGCGTGCAGCAGTGGAACGTCGTTGAGCATAAACGAGTACGGGATGGAGACCAGCCGCGCGCCGCTTGCCGTGCGCAGCGGCCGGGGCTGTTCATCATGGATCCAGTCCGCGTGGTAGGTCATGCCGTGGGCGGCCATCAGCTCGCAGGTGTTCTCCGTGCCGGAGACCTTGGGCCCGAGCATTCCCTTGATCGGCTTCCCGGTGTAGGAGAGGGCCAGGGCCTGGTTCAGTTCGTAGAACTCGGTTTCCTGCTCAGCAGACATGCCGTAGAGCGGTCGCAGGTTGTTGATGCCGTGGCTCATCACTTCCCAATTCCGCTCCAGCATGGCGTCGCGTACCTCGGGGAGTTCCTCCAGGACCTGCAGGCTCAGGGAAACCGTGGCGGGGATCTGAAACTCATCCACTGCACGCAGCAGCCGCCAGAATCCCACCCGGTTGCCGTAGTCCCGGTGGGTGTAGTGCTGGAGGTCCGGTGTGGAGACCCGTCCCTGCACTCCTCCCCCGCCCGGAGGCACGTAGTCATAGTGCTCCACGTTGGGCGCGTGCCACACAGCGACGGTCTTTCCCCCGGGCCAGGTCACGCGGGGCCGGTCCGGCAGGGGCGCGTAGACGAGGCGTTCGTCATGGCGAATGGCGGCTCCGTTCATGCCGGAAGCGCTCCGTGTCCGGGCAGTGCGGCTGCGAGGGAAGCGAACCGGTCCAGGGTTTCTGCCAGCCCCACTACGTCCCCAAAACGGTCCTGCATGTCCCAGAGGCTGACTTCTCCGGAGAGGGTGCGGAAGTCGTCCACGCACTCTTCGACGACCGATACCCGGTAGGAGCGGTAGGCGGCGTCCATCACGGTGGCGCGGACGCAGCCGCTGGTGGAGGTTCCGGCAACGATCAGTTCGTCGGTGCCCAGCTGCCCCAGCAGGTCATCCAGGCGGGTCTTGTAAAACGCGGTAGCAACGGTCTTTTCGACGATGTGATCGCCCGGTTCCGGTGCAACGACGGTAGAGATTTCGGTCCAGGGGTTGCCGCGCAGGCAGCGTTCGGTGAGCGAGGAGCGCACCCGCTGGGCCAGCATGCGGTCCTGGAGGTCATCCAGGACCATCTTGATGTAGATGACGGGCACGCCGGCGGCACGCGCTGCAGCCAATAGTTCCGCTGTTGCCTCAAGGGCGGCGGCGGCCGAAGGGCCGCAGCCCTCGTGTTCCACGAAGGCCCTTTGGAAGTCGACGACGACGACGGCCGGACGCTGACCCGGTCCAACACGGGGACGCTCGGCACGCAACTGCCGGATCTTCGCCATTTCCCGGTTCCAGTCGGGGCTTTGGATGCTCATGGGATGTCCTGTTCTGTGGGGTTTAGGGCGCCGGAGATTCGGGGAGGCTTGCCAGGTAGTCTTCGATCCAGGACACCGTCTCGACGTCCGCGATCTTTGCCTGGATGTCCACGAGGTTCGAGGCGTGGATTTGCGGGTGCCGGTCCCCCACCGCGTCTTTAGCCACAATCGGGATGAACCCGTTCTGAAGCGCGTCCAGGGCAGTGGCCCGGATGCATCCGCCGGTGGTGAGGCCTGCTACCAGGACCGTGTCGATCCGCGCCGCTGACAGGAGGGAGGCCAGCGGGGTGCCGAAGAACGCGCTGGGGTACTGCTTGGTGATGAGGGTTTCGCCGGCTTCGGGGCCGAGTCCGGGAATGAACTGTGCCCAGCGGCTCGCTTCGTGCCAGACCCGGGTAGCCGGCACCTTGCGGGCAAACAGTCCGCCGTCGCCGGGGCCGGAGAACCGAACCCGGGTAACGTACACGGGGATTTCGTGGCTGCGGGCAGCGGCCAGCAGGCGCTGCATGCCGGCAACGGCGGTTTCCACGCCGGCGTACAGCGGTGAAGCCTGATCCGTGTAGGCAGTCGCCGGATCCACGAGGAGCAGAGCCGGGCGTGCTCCCGGGCCCAGGCTGCCGTCCAGTCCGGCGGCACTGAAGTCGGACGTGAAATCCGCTGCGCTGCGCGGGACCGGCACCGGCACCGGACTCATTCGCGAACCTGGACGAAGGCCTTGGCCGCGATTGCCGGGGCAATGCGCTCCTGGACCAGTGCCACGTGGGCTGGGTGGATCTGATAAGCCCGCCAGGCGGCTTCATCCGCGAATGCCACTTCAAAGTGGATATCCGCGTTGCCGTCCTTCAGCCCGGCGTCCTGTGCTGCCTGGACGGATTCGACGCCGGGCACCAGGTCCCGCAGGGCCGCTAGGCCGGAGAGGATGTCGCCGGCTGCGGCAGGGTCTGCGTCCGGGCGCAGGGTCAGCAGGCCAATGTGTCGGAATGCCATGCGGGGCTCCTTCTAGAATTCTTCGAGCAGACGCCCGAAGCCGGTGAGTTTGTCTTCGATTCCCTGGGCACGCAGGGCGTGCCAGATGGTGGCGGCGTTGATGGCGATCACGGGTTTGCCAAGTTCTTTTTCAAGTTCGGCGGCCACTTCAACGGCGCACAGGTTGGTTCCGGCCTGCACCAGGGCGTCCACCTCCGGGCCGTCAACGGCGAGGAACGCTTCGCGGATCTGTTCCCGGGTTACTTCGGAGATGTTGGTGGCCGAGGTGCAGGCGAAACCGTGCACTTGATGGACTTCGTAGCCCATGTCGGTGAAGTAGGCGCGGACCTGCTCATCGCCAACCGGCTGGTAGGGGGTGATGAAGCTGATCCGGCGGGCGCCGAATTTCTTCAGGGCCGCATCACAGGCAGCCGCGCCGGTGGAAAGTTCCAGTCCCCCGGCCCGCTCGCGGATACCGGCTTCGAAGGCTGCGGCGCCTTTGGCGCCGCCCCAGAAGGTCTCAGCAGACATGCCCATGACTATGCGGTCCGGCTCAGCAGTGAGCACGTCCCTGACCGCGTACCCGGTCTGGGTGCGCAGGTCCTCAAGGAATTCGACGAACGAGGCGTCGTCGCTGAGTTCCGGCTGGCTGATGAAGATCCGGCTGGCCGCGAAGCTGACCCCCGGCGGGCGCATGAGGTTGTATTCGGCTTCCACCACGGTGTTGGTGGACGGCACTATCACGCCCAGGACGGCGCGTTCGGAGAGATAGGAGGGCATTGTTTTCCTTAGGTGGTCTGGGACGAAAGGGCTCCGGCGGCAGCACCGGAGGCAAGCAGGGCGTTCAGGGAGGTCCAGCCGAGCTGTTCGGTTGCAACGGGCCATGCCTGGGCGGCCAGTGACTCGTAGGCTCCGCTCAGGGCACTTCCGGCAGCCAGCAGGCCGGTCACCGGGTAGAGGACGAGCGCCACGCCGGCAGCGGACAGCTCTTCCAGGGCGACGGGGGCAGGGTTCCTGGCCTCGGACCGGTTCAGTACGAGCCGTTTGCCGGTGGCCCGGTGCAGTGCCGTGAGTTCCGCGAGGGAAAGCGGTCCTTCGGGGAAGATGAGGTCCGCTCCGGCCGCGGCGTAGGCCCGGGCGCGCTGCAGGACGCCGGGGAACCCTTCGGCAGCGTATGCATCGGTGCGGGCAATGACCAGCAGTTCCCGCCGTGCTGCTACAGCGGCCTCGATCTTGGCGGCGGCTTGCTCCGCAGGCAGCACTACCGGCACGCCGGACGGTGCCTTGGGCTGGAACTGGTCCTCGATGGTGATGGCGGCAGCGCCGGCGCGTTCGTACGCCGCGGTGGTGTGTGCCGCCTGCCGCGCGTCGCCGTACCCGCCGTCGCCGTCTGCAATCACCGGCAGTCCGGAAGCCGCAGCCACCGGGCCGAGCTGGGCAAGCATGTCCGTCCGGCCAACATAGCCCTGGTCCTGGCAGCCCAGGCTCACGGCTGCCGCTGCCGCACCGGAGACGAAGCAGGCACCGAACCCGGCGTTGCGCACCAGGGCCGCGCTGACGGCGTCGTAGGCCCCGGGCGCCACCACTGTGCCCGCGGACAGGGCCGCCCACAGCCGGCGGCCGGCGGGCGCCGCAGCGCTTCGGGCCGCCCGCAGTCCGCCCTCAAGCAGGTCGTTGGAACGGGCGACCGCGGAGAGCATGGAGGAATTGAGCAGGTAGCTGCGGGACAGCTCGCGGTCGGCGGCGATGCGCCCCAGCTTGACCGTTCGCTCGTGCCGAGCTGCGGTGTCCGTTTCCTGCAGGTCCTTGTAGTTCTGGATGGTGTTCTTCTGCAGGAAGTTCACCGCGGTGCTGCGCCGGGCGTCGTCGTA
Source organism: Arthrobacter sp. IK3 (assembly GCF_051337705.1). NCBI lineage: Bacteria > Bacillati > Actinomycetota > Actinomycetes > Micrococcales > Micrococcaceae > Arthrobacter > Arthrobacter sp. IK3. The sequence continues at coordinate 102,636 of NZ_JBPPSW010000006.1, forward strand.
GGCCTTGGCCGCCAGTTCGGCGTCGGCGCCTGCCAGGGCTGCGGCCACCGTCCTGGCGGCAGCAACGGCGTCGTGAATGCCGCTGTTCATGCCCATGCCGCCCAGCGGGTTGTTGACGTGCGCACTGTCTCCGGCCAGGAGTACCCTCCCCGCTGCCATGGTCGAAGCAACTCGCTGCTGCACTACGTAGATATTCGCGTGGTCCAGCGGATAGCTGCCGTCCTTCGGCGCCACGTTCTGGATGCGGCGTTCGATCGTCGCGGGGTCCAGCGCCTCGGCGTCGGAAGTGCCTTCACCGATGGGCATCAGGACACGCCAGTGCCGGGGAGTGCGCAGCAGCACACCCCAGTCCGCGGGGTCGGAGAGGTAGGCCACCAGAGCCAGGTCATCGAATTCCTGCGCCAGTTCATGCGTCGTGGAAGCGACCAGGAAACGCTCGGGAAGCGTGAGCCCTTCGAATGCGATACCCAATGACTTGCGGATCTTCGAGCGCGCGCCGTCGGCGGCTATCAGCCAGTCAGCGGTGTAGCTGGGCTGGCGTCCGTCCCCCTCCAGGAAGACGCGCGCGTTGCCGGTGCCCAGTTCAACACGCTGGACCGGCGCGCTGAAGCGCAGGGTTGCGTGCGGATAGTCGGCCAGCTTGGCGAGGATGACTTCGGTGAGCCGGTTCTGCTCGCACTGGAGCCGGTAGGGGAACCGGGTGTCATCGGAGAGTGCTTCGAGCAGCAGGTCCGCCAGGATGGCACCTGACTTGTCCCGGTACTGGAACCGGGGAGCCGGCAGGCCGAGTGCCTCAACCTCGGCCAGGATGCCCAGGTCATCCAGCATCTCGAGGCTGGGCGGATGGAACGTGGACGCCCGGGATTCCTCGGCAAGGTCGGTGCCGGCTTCCAGGACTGTGACTGGTATGCCGCGCTGCGCCAGGGCCAGGGCGGCCACCATACCGGTGGGTCCCATGCCGGCCACCAGGACCTGCACGTGGGTGCCCGCCTGGCTGTCCGGGCTGAATGTGCTTGTCATCGAGCTGCCACCTCCGTGGTCCGGGTGAAAGGTTGGTAGATAAAGGGCTGCCGGGTGGCTACCGGGTCCAGGTGGAACCCCTGGACCTTGGAGTGCGAGCCGCGCAGGTCAAGCTCAACCTTCATCTGCTCTTCGAACCCGCCGCGGCAGGTCCAGGCGGTCGGAAAGCGCATCAGGGCGATCGGCTGGCCGGGAACGAACTCGTCGGACTCGACCACCTGGCTGCCCAGTTCGCTGGCTGAATCGAGCCGGGCCGCGGACACGAGGTGAACGCGGTTTTCCTCGGTGCGCTGGACCGCAGCCACCTTCGCCGCCTCAGGCCGGTCCCAGCCGGTGGGGTGGACGATCAGTTCCGCACCGCGGAGGGTGAGGACACGGGCGGCTTCCGGATACCAGACCTCCCCGCCGGTCATAAAGCCGATCCGGCCTATTCCGGTGTGTGCCACGGTGAGGTCATCGCCCGGTGTGGCCCAGCCTTCCGAGGACTCCAGATGGGTCTTTCGGTAGCGTGCGCACACGCTGCCGGAGGAATCAATCAGCCAGGTGGTGTTGAAGAACGCACCGTCTTCTTCTTCCACCAGATTCACCGCGACGTAGAGGCGGGCCTGCTCCGCCGCAGAGCGGAGCTGCTCCAGGGCCCCGGCGCTGAACTGTGCGGCGGCGTGCGGATCGGCCGCCACCTCGCCGGGCCGGAAGCAGAACATTTCCGGCAGTACGCCCAGGGTTACGGCACGGGTGCCGGCATAGGCGATCTGGCCCAGGGCGCGGGTGAGGGTCCAGTCCCGGTTGTGGAACCACGAGACCTGCAGCGGGGCAACGGTGATCAGTTTGGAGGGCATGTCTCCGGCCGGGCCGTACATCGCTGCAGCGTGGACGTCCTCCACCGGAAGGACCAGGTCTTCGTACAGGTCGGGACGGCGCGCGGCGAAGATGTCCCCGCGAGCCGGGTCTGTCTTGTCATCCGCAGTAGCCGGGTCAAGGTCCGCCCAGACGAGCTCTTCGGCGGCTTCCCCGGCGGAGGCCAGCACGGTTCCGTCAGGCGAGACGATCTGTGATCCGCCCATCCACGGGTAGGCGTCTGCAGGCCCGCCGACCGTGTTGGAGGAAACGTGCCAGACCCGGTTTTCCATCGCGCGCTGCGGTACGTGCAGGCGGTGCTCGTCCGGGCCGCGGCTGTTCAGGGAGTTCAGCAGCACCTGCGCACCGTCCAGGGCCAGCAGCCGCGGAACTTCGGGCACAATCCCGTCAGCGCACATCAGCAGGCCGAGGCGGCCCAGTTCAGTGTCGACGGCGGTGACCGGCTCGGTGCCCGGAACAAAGAGCGTGTATTCGTAGTCCCAGAAAATGTGCTTGCGGTGCACCTTGGCAATTGCCCCGTCAGCATCGATCAGGATCTGGCCGATGTAAACGTCAGGGGCGTTCACCCCGCGCAGGTCCACCCCTGCGGCGATCCAGATGCCCAGTTCGGCGCAGGCTGCGCGCAGCCCGGTGACGAACTCACCGTCCAGGTCCTCCGAATGTTCCCAGGCGCCTTCGCGGGTGGTGAAGTCCCGGACCCGGTTGGCGTTTTCCGGCAGCACCAGCAGCTGCACACCGGCCTCGGCGGCTCGGCGCATCCAGCCAATGCAGGCCTGCAGGTTGGCCGCGCTATCCGGACCCGAGAAGAACTGGGCGGTGCCAAAGCGGACCTTCGCCATGGAGCTTCCTTTCCTCAGCTACACCCAAACCAGCAATTGCCATATTATGGGAATAGATTCCTATTAACTGGGAATAACGCTAGTCAGGTGGGCGGGACCCCGTCAACGCGGAACGGCAGGCGAAACAAGCATTTAACAATTGCTGGGACTGAAATTCCCATAGGATGGCTCACCAGTGGCCGCAAAACGCACTGCCCATTCAGACCAAACCAACCCACAAGGACCAGGGATGACCCCAACTGCCCGCACCAAAGGAACCAGCGGAGCCGAGACCGGCCGGAAGACCCTCAGCGTGCTTAGCCTCTTCACCGGCTCCCGCCCCACCTGGACGGTCGCCGAGCTGGCGCAGGAACTGGGCCTGACGACGTCGACCGCCTACCGCTATGTGGGATTGCTGCGCGAGGAGGGTTTCCTCGAATCCGCAACCGACAGCGCCTACCGGGTCACTGCCCGCGTCCTGGACCTTGCCGCCGCGCACACCGCAAGCCGTACGGACATTGTGGACATCGCCGTTCCGGTCATGACGCGGCTGCGGGACGAGGTCGGTGAGACCGTGCTGATTGCCCGCCGGGCCGGGGACTACGCATACTGCGTGGAGCGGGTGGAGTCCCAGCAGGCCGTGCGGCTGCAGTTCCGCCGGGGCCAGGCCATGTCCCTGCACTCCGGCTCGATCCCCCGCACGCTGCTGGCCTACATGCCCCGCGGTGAACGGGAGCGCTACGTGGCCTCCGTCGATGCGCAGGTAGCGTCCGACACGCACCGTGCCCTCCTCACGCCGGAGGCCCTGGACGAACTGGCGCGGACGGGGCGCACTGAGAGTTTCGAAGAGATCGATCCGCAGATCTGGGGCTGCGCGGCAGCTGTACACGCTCCCGGCGGAGAAGTGCTGGCTTTGGGCACTGCGGGGCCCGTCTACCGCCTCCAGGACGCTGACCGGGCCCGCATCCAGGAACGCATCGCCGACGCCGCACGGCAGATTACCGACGCGCTCGCCGTCGCAGGCTAGTTCCGGCGCGCTGCAAAAGGCACCTGCCCGCTCCATGGAGCGGGCAGGTGTCCTTTTTTTACAGCAGGACCGGTTGCTCAGCTGAGCTCGGGATCGTGTTTGGACTTGGGGCTGCCAGGGGTCAGGGCATCGCGCAGCGAGTCGCCGAATGTGTTGAATGTCAGAAGGATGACCATGAGCACAGCCCCGGGTGCGATGGCCGCCCAGGGGGCCAGGCGCAGGTCGGTCTGTCCGTCCGCCAACATGGAGCCCAGGGTGAACTCCGGCGGCTGCACGCCCAGTCCCAGCAGCGAGAGTCCGGATTCTGCCAGGGTCAGGATGCCCGCCATGTTGGTCCACAGCACCACTACGGGACTGATCACCGAGGGCAGTACATGGCGGAACATGATCCGCGGCGCCGAAGCCCCGTAGGTCCGGGCCGCGGTGACGTAGTCCACCCTCCGTACCTGGGAGACGGTGGAGACGATCACCCGGGAGAAGGTGGTCCACCCCCAGTAGCCCAGGAAGACAATCAACATGACCGCACCGGATCCCACGACGGCGGAGAGCGCGATTCCCACTGCCGCGAACGGCAGGGCCAGCTGCACGTCGGCCAGCCGAAGCAGCACCGTGCCAAGCATCTTCTCGTAGTAGCCGGCGAGCACACCCAGCAGCAGGCCGAGGCAGGCGGCGATGGTCGCGGCGGACAGGCCGATGACCAGGGACAGACGCAGTCCATAGAGCAGGCGGGAAGCAATATCCCGGCCCAGGGCATCGGTGCCCAAAAAATGCTCGGAGGGACCTCCGAGCCAGGCCGGGGCCAGGTTGATGCGCAGCAGGTCCTGTTCCCGGGGATCGAACGGAGCCAGAAACTCCGAAAAAAGCGCGCAGCAGGCCAGCAGCAGCAGGGCCGCACCGGAGAGGCGCGCAGCCCAGCCGGAGAACACGGCAGTGGTGACTTCACGGAATCGGGAGGGCGCCTTGGACCTGGGCCGGACTCCGGGTGAATCCGGTGTTGCCGCAATCGCCGGCGGCGGTGTCAGTACTGTCATTTCGCGACCTTCGTTCGAAGTCGGGGATCCATCAGCGTCACGATCGCGTCGATGGCCAGGTTGATGACGGTGATGAGCGCGGCAATCGCAAACACGCCGGCCTGCACCACGGGGAAGTCACGGTTGGTGACGCTGCGGACCAGCAGCGCTCCAAGCCCGCCGTAGTTAAAGATCGGTTCGAGCACCAACAGCGAACCGAAGGAGATCGAGAAGAGCAGCCCCACGAAGGAAATCAGCGGCGGCAGCGCGGTGGGCATGGCGTGGCGGAACAGGACCCGGACCGGGGAAATGCCCTTGGACCGGGCCATCAGTATGTGCCCCTCCCCCAGGACATCCAGGAACTGGCCGCGGACCAGTCTGGAGAGGGTAGCCACGGAGCTCAGGGCCAGTACAGCAATGGGTAGCACCGTGTGCGCCGGTGTTCCGCTGCCGGTGGCCGGAAGCAGCCGCCAGGTCAGGGAGAAGACGAGCACCAGGAGCAGGGCGAGGAAGAAGTAGGGGATGCCGTCCAGCAGGAAAGCGGCGGACATCAGCGCCCGCGAGCGCGCCTTGGAACGCTTAAGTGCCGCATAGATCCCGATGATGAAGGCCGCGGCGACGCCGATCACCAGGCCAGGCAGCAGCACCTGCAGGGTCAGCGCCATGCGTTCGGCCACCAGGGCTGCGGCGTCCAGGCCAAAGGTGTAGGAAGTGCCTAAGTCCAGCCGGAGCGCACCGGCAAGGGCGGAGAAATACTGCTCGAGCAGCGGCTTGTCCAGGCCGAACCGCTCGCGGGTGAGCTGGATCTGTTCCTCGGTGGCGTCGGGTTCAGAGAACAGGACGGCGGGGTCTCCGGACATGCGGGCCAGGACGAACAGGAAGGACACAACGCCCCAGAGGACAAAGGCGAGCAGTCCGGCCCGCTTCAGCAGGTACAGCGCAACGCCGCGAACCTTTTCGGTTCTTTCCCTGGAAACAGTGGTGCCCGCGCGGGGCAGGGTCGCGGCGCTCACGGCAGCGTCGCTCCCGCGCCGCGGGCCGCGGCAATCAGCCGTGACGTAAACGCTTTGCCCGCCTCTTCCAGTTCGGCCTGCAGCTCCGGGCCTGGAAGGGCTGCATCAATGTCCTCGCGGCGGAGTCCGGTGTGCCCGGCGAGCAGGGTTTCGGTGACTGCCTGGCGGTCCCGCAGCACGGAGACCTCCGAGGCCAGTTCCAGGATCATGCCCATCAGGGCATCCATGTCCTGGGCGGGATCCAGGTACTTGGCATTTTCGACGGCGAAACCGGGCATTACTTACCTCCTGAGGGGACCGGAACCGCGGCGGGGCGGTTCAGGGAGAAATCTGGGATGTGGGCCAGCGGGTGGGGAATGGCCGGGACCGCGGTTTCCTGGCCGGGGACGGTGAGTTCACCGGCCCGGTGGCAGGCGACCATGCGTCCGGAGCCGTCGTTGGTGAGCACCGGCCGGGAGATGCGGCACAGATCGGTGGCCAGCGGACACCGGGTGCTGAAGGCACAGCCGGACGGGACCTGCGACGGCGAGGGGATGTCTCCCTTGGGCACCAGGCGGTGCTCGGGCGCCCGCCCCATGGAGACAAGGGAGACGGTGTACGGGTGGCGCGGATTCGCGAAGATCTGCTCCGCCGTGCCGTACTCGACGATCCTGCCCAGATAGAGCACCAGCACCTTGGTGCTGATGTAGCGCACCAGCTCCAGGTCGTGGCTGATGAAGAGGTAGGAGATCCCCCGCTCGGCCTGGATGTCGCGGAGCAGGTTCACCACCTGTGCCTGGACCGAAACGTCCAGCGCAGCGGTGGGTTCGTCGGCCACGATCAGGCTGGGTTCCAGCATCAGTGCCCGCAGCACCCCTACCCGCTGGCGCTGCCCGCCGGAGAGCTGGCGCGGATAGCGCAGGGACCAGGCCGGATCGATCCCCACGCTTTCAAGTGCCTCTTCCACCTTGGCGGTGCGGGTCCGTGCGTTGCCGACCCGGTGCACCTCCAGGGGCTCAGCCAGGGATTCGCCCAGCCGCAGTGAGGGGTTCAGGGCTGTGCCGGCGTTCTGGAAGATCATCGCCGAGCGGCGGCGCAGGTGCCGGGTCAGGCGCCGGCCGCGGAGCCGGGTCACGTCCTCACCTTCAAAGTAGATCCGTCCGGCGGTGGGTTCGTAGAGCCGCAGCGCGGCCCGGCCCAGGGTGGTTTTTCCGGACCCGGATTCGCCCACGACGCCGACCGTCTGCCCCGGGAGCACCGACAGCGAGACATCGTCCACGGCAACCACCTTGCTGCCTTTGGCGCCCTTGAAGTGCTGTTCCAGGGACATGATCTGCAGGACCGCTTCGGGGCCGTGCGCCGTTTCGGAGTTCATTCGGTGCCTTTCTGGGCGGAGACCGCCTGCTGGACGCGGACGCAGGCGGTGCGGTGGTCCGGAACGGTGAGGGCCAGCAGTCCGGGCACTGCCGCGGAGCATTCCGGAGCGGCGGAGGCGCAGCGCGGCGCGAAGGCACAGCCGGGAGGAAGGTCATCGAGTGCCGGCGGGCGTCCGGGGATGGTGAGCAGCCGGTCCCCGCCCTGGCGTTTGGGCTGCGCCTGCAGCAGTGACCAGGTGTAGGGGTGCTGGGGGTTGCCCATGACTTCCTTCATGGGTCCCTGCTCCATCACCGTTCCGCCGTACATCACCACCAGGTGGTCGGCCAGACCGTCGATGACGTCCAGGTCGTGGGTGGCGATCACGATAGTCAGCCCCATCTCGCGGTTGAGTTCGCGGAGGAGCTCGAGGATCTGTTCCTGGGTGGTGACGTCAAGGGCGGTGGTTGGTTCGTCGCAGAGCAGCACCCTGGGCCGGGCCACGAGCGCCATGGCAATCACAATGCGCTGCAGCTGCCCGCCGGACACCTGGTGCGGGTAAGTGCGCATCCTCGCCTCCGGGTCGGGGATGCCGACGCGGGCGAGCATGGCCACGGACAGGTCCCAGGCGGCGGCCTTGGACAGGCCCGGATCTGCCGCACATGCGGATTCAACGAGCTGCCCGCCGATCGAGTGCATGGCGTGCAGGGCGCTCCACGGGTCCTGGAAGATGACGCGGGCGTAGCTGGCCCGGAAGGAACGCATGTGGGCCGGGCTCATGCGGGTGATCTCGTGGGGACCTACCAGCAGTTCCCCGCCGACGCGCGCACCCCAGGGAAGCAGCCGGACCATGGCGAGCATCGCCGTCGATTTTCCGGAACCGGATTCCCCGGCGAGGGCAACGATCTTCCCGGCGGGGACGTCAATGTCCACGCTGCGCAGGATCTGCAGTTCCCCGGTAGCGGTGGGCAGGTGGACGCTGACGCCCTTCAGGGAGATGCCGTTTCCGTCCCCGGCTGCCGGCAGGGGCGCCTGCGCCTCAGGCAGGGCCGGAGCGGCGGTGCTCATGCGTTCTCCAGCGGCTTGCGTGCGGTGAGGATCCAGGGGTAGACGCCGTCCGGTGTCAGTGCTCCCTCAGTGATGTCCACGAAACCGGCCGCTTCCGCCCATTCGCCAAGCTGTGCCGTGGCTGCGGTACGCCACCACGGCTCGTTGCCGTGCTCGGCGTCCCAGTCGTCATTCCACGCCTTGTACGGTTCGCAGGCGCGGTAGGGAGTTACGTCGGAGAAGTGGATTTCACCCCCGGGTTCCAGCAGCCGCAAGGATTCGGCCAGGATGGCACGGGTGATGTGCGGCGGGACTTCGTGGAGCAGGATGAAGGAGGTGACCAGGTCAAAGGAGGCATCCGGCAGGCCGGTCTTTTCCGCCAGTGAGCGTACACAGCGCCAGTTCAGTCCGGCGTCCAGGGAGCGGCGCTTGGCGTAGTTCAGTGAGGTGCGGGAGGGATCCAGGGCCGTGATCTCTGCCTCGGGGTAGGCCTCGGCGAGCATCATCGTGTACTGGCCGGTGCCGGCGCCCAGGTCCAGGATGCGCCGGTAGCCGCTGCGCGGGGCGGCTTCTGCCACCTGTTTGCGCAGGGCGAAGATGTTGTTTCCGTAGGCGGCCATCAACAGGTACTTGTAGACCAGCTCAAAGTGGATGAACCCCATGTGTTCGTGGCCGTCCCAGCCTCCTGCCGTGCCGTGGAACTCGTAGTCCCAGTAGCGCGGCACCTCATCGCCGAGCAGGTCTTCGACCAGCCCTGCCGGAACCGAGGCCAGCGCTTCAAGGTCTGCGCGGGAGCGTTCAAAGGCTGCGACGGCGCGTGGGGTGGTCTGGTCCCGGCACCAGCGAAGCACCGACCCAACAACGCGCTGTTCCGGAAGATCTGCCAGGACGGGCGCTGCAGCGTTCCGCAGCGCGGTGATGTCCGCCCCGGACTCCCCTGCCAGGACGCCGGCCGTTTCAAGCGCGGCACGGACGTCCTGGCGCAGCGGCAGCAGGGCCCCGCGCATCTGCCTGAGGAAGGCCAGCTCGGACCGGCCGCGCTGGTCAATCCGAATCTGGGCCTGGGCCTGGGCGGTCAGTGTGGCTGAGGGAGCTGCCATGGGGGGGGTGTCCTTCCGTACGGGGTTCTGCGGTGTGGGGCGGGCGCGCGCTAGCTGGTCTTGGTGATGTCCGTCAGGTACAGCGACAGGCCGGTGGAGAAGTCCACGCCCTCCACGCCGTCCTGCACGGCGCCAACGGCCGGAGCAGCGAAGGTCCACAGCGCCAGGTTCTGCTCGTTGACATATTCGCTGGCCTTGATCAGCAGCTCTTCGCGCTTCTGGCTGTCCATTTCATTGCGGGTTGCCCCGTAGAGGGCTGCCCATTCCTCGGATGAATTCATGCGGGAGATGGTGGTGAAGCCGCGGTCAATGTCATAGATGCCGTTGAAGGAGAGGCCCCGGTAGAGGATGTCTGCGTCGGTGGTGCCGCGGGCCTGGACGACCCAGTCGGCGATTTCCACCAGGTTCAGGTTGACCTTGAACCCGGCTGCCTCCAGCATCTGGCCCATCGCCTCGTACAGATTCTTGTTCTGGCTGGATTGTCCGGTGATGGTGATTTCAGTGCCGGTCGCACCTTCAGCCTCGACGATCTTCTTTGCTTCTTCAGGATCGAACTCCGGACGGGTGATGTCCGGTGAGTAACCCGTGACGCCTTCGAGGGCCAGTTGTCCGTCCTCTGGTTCCCCGGCGCCGGCGGTCATGGACGCGGTGAGGGCCTCGGCGTCGATGGCCAGGTTCGCTGCCCGGCGCAGTTCAGGGTTCGCAAAGGCACCCTTGTCCGCGTTGAACTGGAAGAAATTCAGGCTGCCGCCCCATTCGGTGGAGACGTCGTAGTTCCCGCCCAGGACCTGGATGGCGTTGGTGCCCAGCTGGTGGGCAATGTCCACCTCTCCGGCTTCGAACGCGGACTGCAGTGATGTCTGATCGGAGAAGGTGCGCAGCGTGACGTTCGGCGTTGCCGGCGCTTCGCCCCAGTAGTCCTCGTTGGCGGTGAGCGTGATGCTCTGGCCGGCATCGAAACCGCTGATCTCGTAGGGGCCCGTGCCGGCTCCTGCACTGTTGAACCCTTCTTCGGTCCAGGCGTCCGACGGCGCAATGTACGCCAGGCTCAGCTGCGAAAGGAGCAGCGGTGTAGGTTCGCTGGTGACGATCTGCACCTCGTAGTCCCCCAGCGCCGTCACGGATTCAACCTGGGTGAGGTAGGTAGCGGGCTGGTAGCCCTTTTCCTTGATGGTCGTCAGGGAGAACACCACGTCCTCGGCCGTGAACTCACTCCCGTCGTGGAAGGTGACGCCCTCGCGCAGCTTGAAGGACCAGGTGAGGTTGTCCTCAGCGATTTCCCAGCTTTCGGCCAGGCTCGGCTGCCCTTCGCCGGTAGCCCGGTCCACGGTGACCAGGGGTTCGTAGGCGGCCAGCAGCCAGGTGCCGTAGTAGGACATCAGCGGGTTGATCGCGCTGGTGCTGACGATCGAGCCGACGGAGACCGAATCGGCTGCGGCTTTATCGGAGCCGGCAGAATTCCCGCATGCGCTGACGGCCAGCACACCGGCGAGGCTGAGCGCTGCTCCGGCAAAAAGGCGGCGGGACCGGGGTGTATTCATGGTTCTTCTCTCTCGCTTCAGGGAGGTCCGCATGGAGCCCACGGACGGTTTTTGGGCAGGGAATGGCAGGGCAGGGAGGGTAAAGACGGGAAAGGCGGTTGGGCGGCGCCCTGGCTGCTTTAGCTCAGGGCTGCGGAGACCCGCTCATCGGAGCCCAGCACGGCGCCGTAGACCCGGGCGGCAAGGCGGCGGCGTTCGGCGCCGAGCCGTTCGGCCAGTTCCTCGTCGGGAACGGCGGCGTCGACTGCTCCGGCAGCCAGCGCGCCGGAGCGCTGCAGCTGGTCTTCCAGGACCAGCACGCGGTCCTGGAGGATCCAGAGTTCGCTGGTGAGTTCGAAAACCATGCGGGCGACGTCGTCGAGGCGGCTGTCGCCCAGATAGGTGGGGCGGTTGGGTACATCGCCACCGGCCATGTTGGGTGTCCTTTGCAGTAGTTGGTGCGTCAAGCGGTGCGTTCGTTGTCAGGCCTGCGGTTTGCTGGCCAGCGTGATCCAGGGGTATTTGCGTTCGGTGGCGCCGAAGGACCGAATGCCAGTGAAGCCGGCCATGCGCAGCATGCCTGGCAGGTCCATGGTCAGGGCGTCCCGCCAGTAGGGTTCGCCGCGGTTCTCCGTCTCCCAGTCGAGGATCACGGCGCGGAAGGCATCGTGTTCCTCATACGGGGCGACTTCGCAGATCATCAGGTCCCCGCCCGGCGCCAGCAGGCGGAACGCCTCATGCAGGATCTGCTGGTTCGCTGCAGTGGGAACCTCGTGCATCAGGGTGTACGCGGTCACCAGGTCCGCTGCACCTGATTCGAGACGGGTTTCCTCCGCCGGTGCCTGGTACCAGTCCACGGCCAGCCCGGCATCGGAAGAGAGGGCATGGGCGTACTTGAGGGAGCTGGCGGAGAGCTCGACGGCGGTGATTCGCGCGTCGGGGTAGGTGCGGGCAAGCGCCGTGGTGAAGCGCCCGGTGCCGGCGCCCAGTTCAACAATCCACTCGTAGCGATCCCTTGGCGCACAACGCGCACTGACGTGCCGCTGGTCGTTGAGGTTCTCGTCATGCCGGACGGCGCCGACGCCTCCGGGGCGGAGAATGTAGCCGAAGACCAGTTCGTGGATGGCCGGGCCCATCAGCTCGTGGCCGTCCCAGCCGCCCGGGGCCAGGTGGAACCCGTTTTCCCAGTATTCCGGGGCCTCGAAGCCGGGGTTCAGGGTGAGCGTGCCGGCAGGGGTCCGTGACTCGACCCAGCCGGTGATCTCCTCCCTGGCGCTCTCCGCAGCAGGCAGCGCTTTGACATATGCCTCCTCCGCGACCCAGCGGGTCAGGAACCGGTCGAAAGCCCAGGCCGCACTGTCAGCGAGGTGGTGCTCAACGGAAGCCTTGCGCTCCAGGATCGGCACCGGCGGATTCGGCTCGGCTTCCCGGTATTCAGCAGCAGCGCGGGTCTGCAGCACACCCCCGGCGTAGGACTGGGTAGCCCCCAGGAATTCGAGTCCTGCCCGGGATGACTGAGTCAAAGGAATCTGCATTGCACGCTGCCTCTCTGCCACTGAATTCTCGATATGTAGGAATCTAATGCCCACATTTGGCGAGACAGTGCGAATCGGTGTTAATTTACATCCGCGTAACAGAGAGTTTTCACAGCGTGCGTTTTCGGTGCGGCCCGAGCCGAAAGTGTTCTTTTATGTCCTGCGAAACCGCGAACGTACGAGGACCACGGCCGGGCAGAGGGATTCAACGGTAGCCGGAGCACTGGGGCCCCATCCACCCGGTTACCCGGCGTTACCGGCCTGCGGGAAGCCGTCGGAGGTCCACATCAGTGCCGTTCGGGTGAATGTCGCCACCACGGTTCCGTCCTGGTTGTGTCCGGTGTGTTCCAGCGTCACGATGCCCTGTCCCGGCCGGGATCCGGAGAGCCGCTTCGCCGCTACGCGGGTCTGTGAATACAGGGTGTCTGCGTGGAAGAGCGGATGCGGAAAGGCGATGTCCGTCAGGCCCAGCTGCGCCACGAGTGTTCCCTGCGTGAGCTGGCTGACCGATTGCCCCACCATGACGGCCAGGGTCAGCATTGAGTTGACCAGGCGCTGCCCATAGGGCTGGCCCGCGCTGTAGGCGGCGTCCAGGTGCAGCGGCTGGGTGTTCATGGTCAGGGTGCTGAAAAGGACGTTGTCCGCCTCGGTCAGCGTGCGGCCTGGACGGTGCGCATACACAGTGCCGGGCTCAAGTTCATCGAAGAACAGTCCGCGCTGCACTACCAGCTTCCCCTGGGCCGCGTCTGGGCCAGCGGCTCCGCCGGCCCGCTCAGACGCCAAGGGCCACCTCCAGCGGCGCTCCGGTGGCGGCAACCACGTCCTCGATCGAGACGCCGGGGGCAGTTTCGCGTAGGATCAGCCCTTCCGGGCCAACCTCGATGACTGCGAGGTCCGTGACGACCAGGTCCACGCAGCCGCGTCCGGTCAGCGGCAGGGAACACTCAGAGACAATCTTGGGCCTGCCGGCGCGGTCAACGTGCTCCATCATGACGATCACGCGTCTGGCGCCAAACACCAGGTCCATGGCTCCACCCATGCCCTTGACCATCTTTCCCGGGATCATCCAGTTGGCCAGGTCCCCATTGGCGGCAACTTCCATGGCACCAAGAACCGCCACGTCCACGTGGCCGCCGCGGATCATGCCGAAGGACAGCGCGGAGTCGAAGAAAGCCGCTCCCCTGTTCACCGTGACGGTTTCCTTGCCTGCGTTGATCAGGTCCGGGTCCAGGGCTGCTTCCTGCGGGTAGGGCCCGACGCCGAGGATTCCGTTTTCCGAGTGCAGCACCACCTCCACGCCGTCGGGGATGAAGTTGGGGATCAGGGTGGGCATGCCGATGCCGAGGTTCACGTACTGGCCGTTTTCAAGCTCCTGCGCCACGCGGGCGGCCAGCTCATTGCGGGTGAGTGCCATTAGTTTGCCTCCTTGGTGCCGTTGTCCCGGGCGCTGGCTGATGCTGATGCGACCGTCCGCTTCTCGATGCGCTTCTCTCCCGGCCCGGCCAGCACTACCCGCTGGACGAAGATACCCGGAACATGGACTTCCCCCGGGTCAAGTTCGCCGGGCTCCACCAGCTCTTCCACCTCGGCAATGGTGATCCCTCCGGCCATGGCGCAGAGCGGATTGAAGTTCATGGCGGAGGCATGGAACACAAGGTTTCCGTGGCGGTCGCCCTTCCACGCGTGGACCAGGGCGTAATCCGGGGTCAAGGCCTCCTCCAGCACGTACTCCCGTCCCCCGAAGCTGCGCACTTCCTTGGGCTCCGATGCCTGCGCCACCTGGCCCCCGGCGTCGTACTTTTGCGGCAGCCCGCCTTCGCTGACCTGCGTTCCCACGCCCGCCGCCGTATAGAAGGCAGGAATGCCTGCGCCGCCGGCGCGCAGCTTTTCGGCCAGGGTTCCCTGCGGGGTGAGCACCACCTCGAGTTCACCGGCCAGGAACTGCCGGGCGAACTCCTTGTTCTCCCCCACGTAGGAGCTGACGGTGCGGCGAATCCGGTGGTCGGCCAGCAGCAGGCCCAGCCCCCAGTCATCCACGCCGCAGTTGTTGGAGACCGTCTCGAGTTCGTCCGCCCCCTGCGCATGAAGGGCGGAGATCAGGACCTCCGGGATTCCGCAGAGCCCAAACCCGCCTACGGCCAGCGATGCACCGCTGGGGATGTCTGCCACGGCTTCTTCCGCCGTGGCCACTGTCTTGTCGATCATGGTGGTGTCCGTTCGTTAATCGCCGTTGACTAACCCGTTCCGGCCCTACAGTCCCAGTTCCCGGGCAATGAGCATGAGCTGGACTTCGGTGGTGCCTTCCCCGATTTCAAGGATCTTCGAGTCCCGGTAATGCCGTGCCACCGGGAATTCGTTGATGAAACCGTAGCCGCCAAACACCTGGGTTGCATCCCTTGCGTTGTCCATTGCCGCTTCTCCGGCCACGAGCTTGGCCATGGCGGCCTGTGTCTTGAACGGTTTGCCGGCCAGCATCCGGGCAGCGGCGTCGTAATAGGCCAGCCGGGCGTTATGGGCGCGGGTCTGCATGCGGGCAATCTTGAAGGAGATGGACTGGTTGCTCCCAATCGTGGTCCCGAAGGCCGTGCGCTCGTTGGCGTAGCGCAGGGCCTCGTCCACGCAGCCCTGCGCCGCACCGGTGGCCAGGGCGGCAATCGCGATCCGGCCTTCGTCCAGGATCTGCAGGAAGTTCGCGAAGCCCCGGCCCTCAGCGCCCAGCAGGTTCTCCTGCGGAACCCGTACGTCCGCGAGCGCGAGCGGATGGGTATCCGACGCGTTCCAGCCCACCTTGTTGTAGGCCTTCTCCACGGTAAAACCGGGAGTGCCGGAGGGAACGATGATGGTGGAGATGTGCTTGCGCACCGAACCGTCCGGGTTTTCGGTAGTCCCGGTTACGGCCGTCACCGTCACCAGCGAGGTGATGTCCGTGCCGGAATTGGTGATGAATTCCTTGCTGCCGTTGATCACCCACTGGCCGTCCTCCAGACGGGCGGTGGTCTTGGTTCCGCCTGCGTCGGAGCCTGCTTCGCTTTCGGTCAGCCCGAATCCGGCGAGCGCGGTGCCCGAGGCGAGGGGCGGCAGCCACCGCTGCTTCTGCTCCTCGGTACCGAACCGGTAGATGGGCATGGCGCCGAGGGAGACACCGGCCTCCAGGGTGATGGCTACTGACTGGTCAACGCGGGCCAGCTGCTCCAGTGCAAGGGCCAGGGCGAAGTAGTCCCCGCCCATGCCGCCGTACTCCTCCGGGAAGGGCAGGCCGAACAATCCCATCTCCGCCATCTGCTCCACCACCTTGTACGGGAAGGAGTGTTCGGCGTCGTGCTGGGCGGCTACCGGCGCAACGACTTCCTCGGCGAACTCCCGGACGGTGTCCGAGAGGACCTGGTGTTCTTCACTGAGTTCAAAGCTCGGCATCGCCTGCTCCTTGGGTTGTGGTTCCGGGATCTTCCGGAGGAACGACTGTGGCCAGCACCTGCCCGGCCTTGACCAGATCCCCCGGCCGGAGGGTGATTGATACGCGTCCGGCCACCGGGGCGCTGAGCTGGTGCTCCATCTTCATGGCTTCCACCGCGAGCAGTGTCTGGCCGGCTTCAACCGTGTCCCCGTTCGCGGCGGCCACGGTGACCACGGTGCCGGGCATCGGCGAGCGCAGCACGGGGTCCGCTGCGCCTTCGCTCCTGCCCGCGGCTGCCAGCTCGGCCCGCAGGATTTCGCGGCGGCCGGGCAGCTCCATCGCTGCGGTGTAGCCGTCCCGGCTGGTCCAGAGCAGCGGCGTTCCGCCGGGCCCGCGGGAAAAGGCGTACAGCATCGAATGCACGACGCCGTCCAGCACCAGCCGCAGGCCGGTTCCGTCCAGGTCAATTCCGGCCCGGACTGCCGGCTGTCCGTCGATGCTGATCTCCGCGTTCTCCGGGCCGCCGAGTACCTCGACGACGCGGGTCGTGCCGGCGGCTTGGACGGTCATCGCCAGCGGGTGCCTTCGGCCGATCCGCCATCCGTCTGCCCGGCTCCATGCAGACGGCGGGTTAGGCTCCCCACGGCCGCCGGGCCCGGGGATCCTGCCCTGCAGGACCGCGAGCCGGAGCAGCGCGGCAGCTGCAAGTTCGGGCATTCCGGGATGCTGGAACGCCAGTTCGGGGAGGCGCCGCTCAATCAGCGTGGTATCCAGCTCCCCGGCCTGCACGGCCGGGTCCGCAAGCAGCAGGCGGAGGTACTCGGTGTTGGTTCCGATTCCCAGGATCACGGTCTGGGCCAGGGCGGTGTCCAGCCGCCGGAGCGCCTGCTGCCGGTCTGCACCCCAGGCGATGACCTTAGCGAGCATCGGATCATAGCTGGAAGAGACGTCCTGTCCGGTAAGCAGTCCCGAATCGGTGCGGATGCCATCGCCGCCGGCCTCCCGGAGCATTTCGACCCGTCCGGCGGTGGGAAGGAACCCGGCCGCCGGATCCTCTGCGTAGACCCTTGCCTCTATTGCGTGCCCTTCAAGCCGGACCTGTCCCTGGCTTATGTCCAGCCGCTCTCCGGCCGCAATGCGGACCTGCCATTCCACCAGGTCTATTCCGGTGACCATCTCGGTGACGGGGTGCTCCACCTGCAGCCGGGTGTTCATCTCCATGAAGAAGAACTCGTCCGGAGCCTCTCCGGAGACCAGGAACTCAACGGTTCCCGCCCCGGTGTAGTCAACGGACCGTGCCGCCTCGCAGGCCGCCGCCCCGATGCGTTCGCGGGTGGCGGCGTCGAGCAGTACCGAGGGAGCTTCCTCGATCACTTTCTGGTGCCGGCGCTGCAGGGAGCATTCACGCTCACCCAGGTGGATCACGTTCCCGTGCGTATCGGCCAGGACCTGCACTTCAATGTGCCGGGGGGCGGAAACAAGGCGCTCCAGGAACAGGGTGTCATCCCCGAATGCCGCTGCAGCCACGCGCCGGGCCGAGGCGAGCGCGGCGGGCAGGTCCGCAGGATCGGTGACCGCGTGCATGCCCTTGCCGCCGCCCCCTGCCGACGGCTTGATCAGCAGCGGATAGCCCACTCCGGCCGCAGCAGCGCTCAGCTCCCCGTCGCCCAGTCCGGGCTCGGCGATCCCGGGGATGACAGGTACGCCGTACCCGGCCACATGGTTCTTGGACTGGATCTTGTCCCCCATCAGCTCCAGCGCCTTGATGCCGGGGCCAATAAAGGTGATGCCGTTTTCAGCGAGCAGCCGGGCAAAGGAGGCGTTTTCGCTGAGGAACCCGTAACCCGGGTGCACGGCCTCCGCGCCTGAGAGGCGGCAGGCGGCGAGCACCGCCTGGGCATTGAGATAGCTGCTGCGCGGGTCCGCCGGGCCGAGGCGCACTGCGGTGTCCGCCTCGCGCACGTGGCGGGCACCGGCGTCGGCGTCGCTGTAGACGGCAACGCTGCGCAGTCCCAGCTTCCTGAGCGTGCGGATGACCCGGCAGGCTATTTCTCCGCGGTTGGCTACCAGAACAGTCGTAAATCTCATGTGCTCACATCCGGAAGAGGCCGAAGGAAGTTTCGGGAAGCGGTGCGTTGGCGCAGACGTCCAGGGCCAGACCCAGCACGGTGCGGGTGTCCTGCGGATCTATGATCCCGTCGTCCCACAGGCGTGCGGTCGAGTAGTAGGGGCTGCCCTGCGCCTCATAGTCCTGGCGGATGGGTTCGCGGAAGGATTCCTCCTCCTCGACGCTCCACTCTTCGCCGCGGGCCTCGAGTCCGTCCCGGCGGACCGTTGCCAGCACGGCAGCGGCCTGGTTTCCGCCCATCACGGAGATCCGCGCGGCAGGCCACATCCAGAGGAAGCGCGGCGAGTACGCCCGGCCGCACATGGAGTAGTTTCCTGCGCCGAAGGAACCGCCGATTACCACGGTCAGTTTCGGGACCCGGCAGGTGGCCACGGCGGTGACCATTTTGGCGCCGTGCCGGGCGATTCCGCCGGCTTCGTAGTCGCGGCCCACCATGAAGCCGGAGATGTTCTGGAGGAAGATCAGCGGAATGCCGCGCTGGTCGCACAGTTCGATGAAGTGCGCCCCCTTTTGTGCGGATTCGCTGAACAGCACACCGTTGTTGGCCACAATTCCCACGCGGTGGCCGTGCAGCCGGGCGAAGCCGGTGACCAGGGTGCTGCCGTACTCCTTTTTGAATTCGTGGAATTCGCTTCCGTCGGTGATCCGGGCAATAACCTCCCGCACGTCATACGGGCTCTGCAGGTCTGCCGGAACGGCCGCGTACAGTTCCCCGGGATCCGCTTCCGGTTCCACGGCCGGGACAGGCTGCCAGGCACGCAGCGGTTCGGGGAACGTCTCGGCGATGTCCCGGACAATTTCAAGTGCATGGGCATCGTTCTCGGCCAGGTGGTCGGTTACTCCGGAGGTGCGCGAATGCAGCTCGCCGCCGCCCAGCTCCTCCGCCGTCACCACCTCCCCGATGGCCGCTTTCACCAGCGGCGGCCCACCCAGGAAGATGGTGCCCTGATTGCGCACAATCACGGTTTCGTCGCTCATGGCCGGTACATAGGCGCCGCCGGCGGTGCAGGACCCCAGGACGGCTGCGATCTGCGGGATCTTCGCGGCGGACATCCGTGCCTGGTTGTAGAAGATGCGGCCGAAGTGTTCCCGGTCGGGGAACACCTCATCCTGCAGCGGCAGGAAAGCACCGCCGGAATCAACCAGGTAAATGCAGGGAAGCCTGTTTTCCAGGGCGATCTCCTGGGCACGCAGGTGCTTCTTCACCGTCATGGGGTAATAGGTTCCGCCCTTGACCGTCGCGTCATTCGAAAGCACCATGACGTGCCGTCCGTGAACCAGCCCAATGCCGGCAATCAGTCCTGCCGCCGGGCACTCGCCTCCGTACATGCCGTTCGCTGCCAGGGGCGCAATCTCCAGGAATGGACTGCCGTCGTCCAGCAGCGCCTCGATCCTTTCCCTCGGAAGGAGCTTGCCCCGGGAAGTGTGCTTCTCCCGGGAACGGGCCGGTCCGCCCTGCGCGGTTTCGGCCAGGCGTTTGTGCAGCTCCCCGGCCAGCATCCGCTGGGCCGCCTCATTGGCGGCATACTGCTCAGATGCCGGGTCCAGCGCTGTGGCAAGGGTCTCCATCGACTTCCTTAGGTTGAGCGTCTCCGGCACTGCCCGCCGGAGCACCGGCGTTGGTTAATGCCCGCTAACTCAAATTAGGTTAGTGGCTATTAACTGACGTGTCCACCACAATGGAAGGGTTGCCAACAGAAAACCGCGGAAAGGCAGGCATGGATTCCACTAAGAGCACCCCGCGCACCGTAACGGGCCGGAGCGCCGCGAAGGCCTCCCGGCGCGCGGCGATGCTGGACGCTGCAGCCGCGCTGTTCGCGGAGAAAGGCTACAACGGTGTCTCCATCGAGGAACTCGGCGCAGCTGCGGGTGTCAGCGGACCGGCTGTCTACCGCCATTTCAGCGGCAAACCGGCTCTGCTCTCCGCCCTGCTGATCGGAGTCAGCAAGGATCTGCTGGAAGGCGGGATCGCCGTCGTCGCCGAGTCTGACACCGCCGAAGCCGCCCTGAGCGGACTGATCGAGTTCCAGGTGGATTTTGCACTGCGGCAGTCCAACGTCATCCGGGTCCAGGACCGTGACCTGGCCAGCCTGCCCGAAGAGGACGAGCGTACCGTCCGCCAGCTCCAGCGCCAGTACGTGGAGGTTTGGGTGGACGCCATTTCCGCCCTGCACCCCAAGGCTGAACTGGCGCTGCTGCGCCACCGGGCGCAGGCAGTGTTCGGACTGATCAACTCCACTTCCCATACACTGAACAGCAAAACCACCGCCCGTGAGACGGTCAAACTGCGCGGCCTGCTTGAACGCATGGCTTGGGCTGCACTGAATGCCTAGTAGGCTAAGAAAAACCCCCGAGCAGAAAGACCTGCCGTGATTGAGCTTCGTGCCGTAGAACCGGGCGACGTTGATGAGTTCTTCACCCATCAGCTGGACCCGGGCGCCAACCATATGGCTGCTTTTGCCGCCAAGAATCCTGCGGACCGGGGTGTTTTCGACCTCCACTGGCAGCAGATCCTCAGCGACCCGGGCATCACCGTGCGCACCATCGTTGCCGACGGAGAGGTTGTGGGCTCCATCCTCGCCTACCGGGACGGCAGCATCCCGGAGATCAGCTACTGGATTGACCGCGAGCGCTGGGGGCAGGGAATTACGACGGCGGCCGTGGGCCTCTTCCTCGAAGAGTTCCCCGAGCGCCCCATCCGGGCGCGGGCTGTCGCAGACAACGTGAGCTCCATCCGCATCCTTGAACGCTACGGCTTCAAGGTCATCGGCGAGGCCCAGTCCTTCGCCAATGCCCGCGGCGCGGTAGTCCGCGAGCTGGAACTTGAGCTCGCCTAGCAGCACACAGCCTTACTGCAGCAGGGCCCCTTATCCGCGGACGGTGGAAAGGGGCCCTGCTGCCGCTTAAGGGCGGATCCTCAGTCCAGGGCCAGGACCATGGCGGGTTCCGCCAGGACATCACCAATGTCGCGCAGGAAGGCCGCCCCTTCGGCTCCGTCCACCAGGCGGTGGTCGAAGGACAGGCTGAGCGTAGTGACCTGGCGCAGGGCAATGCCGCCTTCGTGTTCCCAGGGCTGCCTGCGGACGGCGCCCAGCGCCAGGATGGCGGCTTCGCCCGGGTTCAGGATGGGCGTACCGGCATCGACGCCGAATACCCCCACATTGGAGATCGAAACGGTGCCACCGGTCAGCGCCGCCGGCGGCGTCCGCCCCTCCCTGGCAGTTCCTGCAAGGTCCGAAATTGCCAGGGCGAGTTCCCTCAGGCCAAGGTCCTGGGCGTCCTTGATGTTGGGAACCATCAGTCCCCTCGGCGTGGCTGCCGCGATACCCAGATTCACGTAGCGGTACCGGACGATTTCCCGGGCAGCCTCGTCCCAGCGTGCGTTCAGTTCCGGATGGCGGCGCAAGGCCAGGCAGACGGCTTTGGCCGCGAGCACCAGCGGTGTGAGCCGGACGCCGTCGTATTCCCGGCGGCTGCGCAGCTTCTCCAGCAGGTTCATCGAGGCAGTGACGTCCACGGTGAGGAACACGGTGGCATGCGGCGCCGTGAAGGCACTGGAGACCATGGCCGCTGCGGTGTGCTTTCGGATGCCCGCAATGGGAATCCGCTCCTCCCTGCCCTGGCCCAGGTGCGGAGCATCCGCAACCACCGGCTGTGACCGGTCCGGGGTACGGGACGGCTCCGCGGAGCTGCGCAGGATCGCGGCTTCCACATCGCCGCGCAGGATCCGGCCCTGCGGACCGGTACCGTCCACCGTGGACAGGTCGATTCCGAGATCCCGGGCGAGCTTGCGGACCGGCGGCGTGGAGCGCGGACGTTCCTGTACCGCGGGTGTTCCGTTGGTCCCCGCGCTTTCCGCTCCGGCTGCCGGCACCGGAGGTTCCGCTGCGCCCGGGGCCGGTGCCGGCCGGGCTGGCGGTGCCGGCTGGACTGCTCGTGCCGGCTGGACTGCCGGTGCCGGCTGGACTGCTCGTGCCGGCTGGACTGCCGGCTCGGGGCTAACGAAGCCGCGGCGCGCCCGACGGGCAGGACGTCCGGCCTTCTCAGGTTCAGCGCCGTACCCCACCAGGGTTGGCTGGCGGCGTTGCGCTGCTGCGTCGGCTGCGGGCGCTGCCGGGGCGGGGACACCGCCGGCATCCGGAACGTCGAAACTGATAATCGCCTTCCCCACTTCAACAACCGTGCCTTCGGCCTCGTGCAGCCGGGTCACCACACCCTCGAACGGGGACGGCAGTTCGACGACGGCCTTCGCCGTCTCCACCTCGGCAATGACCTGGTTGAGGGTGACGCTCTGGCCTTCGGTAACCCGCCAGGACAGGATCTCGGATTCAGTGAGCCCTTCACCGAGGTCCGGCAGACGGAATTCACGGATCATCGTCCGGCTCCTTCCAGGACAGCCGACGGCGCCAGGGAGTTGGGCCGGCGCATCACACGGTCCACGCCGTCCAGGATCCGGTCCAGATCCGGCAGGTGGTGTTTCTCCAGTCGGGCCGGCGGATAGGGAATGTCGAAGCCCGTGACCCGCACCGGTGCGTGCTCCAGGAAGTCGAAACAGCGCTCAGTAATACTGGCGGCCAGCTCCGCACCAAGACCGCCGGACTGGGCGGCTTCATGGGTGACCACCAGGCGGCCGGTCTTGCGGACCGAGGCTTCCACCGCCGGGTAGTCCACCGGGGACAGGGAGCGCAGGTCTATCACCTCCACCGAGATACCCTCGTCTTCGGCAGCCGTGGCGGCATCCAGCGCCGTCATGACCAGGGGCCCGTAGGTCACCAGGGTGACGTCCGTTCCCGCGGCGGCAACCCGCGCAGCACCCAGGGGCAGGGCACCCTCAAGTGTCTGCTCAACCTCTCCCTTGGTGTGGTAGCGGCGCTTGGGTTCGAAGTAGAGCACCGGGTCGTCACAGGCGACGGCCTGGCGGATCATCGTGTAGGCGTCCTGCGGGTTGGACACGCTGACCACGCGGAGGCCCGACGTGTGCGTGAAGTAGGCCTCCGGCGACTCCGAGTGATGCTCCGGCGAACCGATCCCGCCGCCAAACGGCACACGGATAGTCAGGGGCAGTTTCACCGCGCCGCGGGTGCGGTAATGCATCTTGGCAACCTGGGAGACAATCTGGTCGAACGCCGGGTAGATGAATCCGTCGAACTGGATTTCCACCACCGGCCGGTAACCGCGGAAGGCCAGCCCGACGGCGGTGCCCATGATTCCGGATTCGGCGAGCGGGGTGTCCATCACGCGCTTGGGCCCGTACTTTGCCTGCAGCCCGTCGGTAATCCGGAAGACTCCGCCCAGCTTGCCGATGTCCTCCCCCATCAGCACCACTTTGGGATCCGCCGCAAGTGCGTCGTCCAGTCCTGCCGTGATGGCACGGCCAAAGGTCATGCTGCTCATCGGGCCTGTCCTTCCGCCGCGCCGTCCATCATGGCCAGGTAAGCCGCGTAGTGCTCCTGCTGTCGGTCCAGCCAGCTGTTGGGTTCGGCGTAGACATGGGCGAACACGTCCGCGGGGCCGGGGTCCGGCAGGGTCAGGCAGGCTTCGCGCAGTGCGGCAGCGAGCGCATCGGCGTCGGCCTCCACGGAGGCGAGGAATGCCCCGTCTGCGTGCCCCTCGTTCTGCAGCAGGGCTCCCAGCCGGCTGATGGGGTCCTTAAGCCGCCAGTCCTCCAGTTCCGCGGCGTCGCGGTAGCGGGTGGGATCATCCGCAGTGGTGTGCGGTCCCATCCTGTAGGTCACTGCTTCGATGAACGTGGGTCCGCCGCCGCTGCGCGCACGGTCCAGCGCTTCCCGCGTGGCTGCCAGGACGGCGAGGACGTCGTTGCCGTCAACGCGGATGGAGGGGATGCCGAATCCCGGTGCCCGGTTGGCGATCGGCACCTGGGCCTGCAGCCCTACCGGCTCGGAGATGGCCCACTGGTTGTTCTGGCAGAAGAAAATCACCGGCGCCTGGAAGCTCGCGGCGAAAACCATTGCCTCGTTGACGTCTCCCTGGCTGGTGGCGCCGTCACCGAAGTAGCTGATGGCGGCGTCGTCCGCACCATCCTGGGCGATGCCCATGGCGTAACCCGCCGCATGCAGTGCCTGCGCGCCGATGATCACCTGCGTGGGCGCCATGTTGACGGAATAGGGGTCCCAGCCGCCGGCCGCGTTTCCGCGCCAGACTCGCATGAGGTCCGCGAAGTCGACACCGCGGCACCAGGCCACGGCGTTCTCCCGGTAGCTGCTGAAGACGAAGTCGGAAGGGCGCAGCGCCCGGGCCGAGCCGATCTGCGCGGCTTCCTGGCCCAGGAGCGGCGGCCAAAGGCCCAGCTCGCCCTGGCGCTGCAGGGAAGTGGCCTCGGTATCAAGGCGCCGCACCAGGACCATGTCCCGGTAGAGGCCCCGGAGGGCCTCGGCGTCGACGTCCTGGACCCAGCGGGCATAGAACGCGTCCTCGACGCGTGCGCCGCCGGGGCGGACGAGCTGGACGTAGGGATCGTTGGGTTCCATCCCGGTGTTTTCGGGATGTCCTACCGGGGTATGCAGGGACACTTTGATGCGCATCCTTCCGTGTTGGGGCCCCGGGGGTGGTGGGGTCCGAACCTGATGCCGGGCGCCGTTGCCCAGTTAGGTGTGACCCTACTCACACCTTGCAGGCGGCACAACCATGTGCCGTCGGATTGCGCATACTGCCCTGCTTCCGGCTCCCGGGCCGTGCTAGCGTTGCGCACTATGCAGATTCTGGACAGCACCGACTTCCGCGTTCTGCGGGCGATGGCCACGGATCCCCGCCGGACCGTGGTGGCCCTCGCCGCCCGCCTGGGGATCTCCCGGAACACGGTGCAGGCGAGGCTTTCCGGAATGGAAAAGAAGGGCGCCTTCCTTTCCTTCGAGCGCCGGATCAACCCGGTGGCGCTGGGCTACCCCCTGATGGCTTTCGTGCACGTGCATGTCCAGCAGCAGCGCCTGGCTGAGATCACCGGCGAGCTGTCAGCCATCCCTGAGGTCATCGAGGCACACGGGCTGACAGGGGCGGCGGACCTGCTGCTGCGGATTGTGGCGCTCGACGCCGAGGACCTTTTCCGCGTCAACAAAGCCATCCTGTCCGTCCCGGGTGTGGAGCGTTCGGACACGACCCTGGCCATGGGCGAGCTCATCCCCTACCGGGTGGCGCCCCTGCTCGAGCGCGGGCCCGCCGGCAGCTAGCGTTCCGAGTCGGGGCGGTAGGGAGTGCACGCGCGCGGCGTGCCAGCGGGCCTGCCGCGCGCGGCGTCGCACCGTTTCCGCTTGCAACACGCCTGGCATCCAGTCCCGTGGATCGTGTGGGGAGATAACGTCCCTAAGCGCACATTCCCCGCACCCTGTGGGGAGATAACGTCCCCATACGGCGGTGATAGCAGCCTGATCTCCACACAGGATCCCGGCCCCGCTCCAAAACAGCCTCATCTCCCCACAGGATCCCGGCTCCCGCAAAGATTCCGCCGCGCCGGCCGCCAGACATATGGAAGGACGCCTCCCCTGTGTGGGGAGGCGTCCTTTGGCTCAGCTGGAGGGGAACCGGACCTAGTGGTCCACGGCCTTCTCCGCACCGACGCCGGTGAGCGAGCGGACTTCCATTTCCGCCTGCTTCTCCGGGGACTCGTCGTCCTTGCTGGTGACCGTCCCCAGGAAGCCCAGGAAGAACGCCAGCGGTATGGACACGATGCCCGGGTTGTTCAGCGGGAAGATTGCGAAGTCCGCTCCGGAGATCATCGAGGTCTCGGCACCGGAGACAACCGGCGAGAGGATGATCAGCAGGATGGCCGAACCCAGGCCGCCGTACATGCTCCACACAGCGCCGCGGGTGTTGAAGCGCCGCCAGTAGAGCGAGTAGATGATGGTGGGCAGGTTGGCGCTTGCCGCGACGGCGAAGGCCAGGGCCACCAGGAAGGCCACGTTCTGCCCCTGCGCGCCGATGCCGCCCAGGATCGAGACGACGCCGATCACCAGCACGGTCCGGCGGGCAACCTTCACCTCGCCGTCAGCGTCCACCTTGCCCTTGCGGACAACGTTGGCGTAGATGTCGTGGGCGAAGGAGGCGGCTGCCGTGATCGTCAGGCCGGCCACTACTGCCAGGATGGTGGCGAAGGCGACGGCGGCGATAAGCCCCAGGAGAACCGGTCCGCCTAGAGCGAAGGCCAGCAGCGGAGCCGCCGAGTTGACGCCGCCCGGAGCGCCGATGATGGTCTCCCGTTCAATCAGGGCCGCGGCGCCGTAGCCGAGGACCAGGGTGAACAGGTAGAACAGGCCGATCAGCCAGATGGCCCACACCACGGAGCGGCGGGCTTCCTTGGCGGTGGGAACCGTGTAGAAGCGCATCAGCACGTGTGGCAGGGCTGCGGTGCCAAGCACAAGTGCCAGGCCCAGGGAGACGAAGTCAAGCTTGGAGGTCTCGGACTTGCCGTACTGCAGTCCCGGATCGAGGATCGCGGCGTTGCCGGACATCTCGACTGCGGAACCGAGCAGTTCGGAGAGGTTGAAGCCGTTGATGGCCAGGACCCAGACAGTCATGACGGCAGTGCCGGCAATGAGGAGGCACGCCTTGATGATCTGCACCCACGTGGTGCCCTTCATGCCGCCGACGAGTACATAGATGATCATCAGCGCGCCGACGATCGCGATGACCAGCGACTGCCCGATCCGCGAGTCAATGCCCATAAGCAGGGAGACGAGTCCGCCGGCGCCGGCCATCTGGGCCAGCAGGTAGAAGAAGCAGACGGCGAGCGTCGTGATAGCCGCGGCGATGCGGACGGGACGCTGCTTGAGCCGGAAGGACAGAACGTCGGCCATGGTGAACTTGCCGGTGTTCCGGAGCATTTCGGCTACCAGCAGCAGCGCTACCAGCCATGCCACCAGGAACCCGATGGAGTACAGGAAGCCGTCATAGCCGTTGATGGCGATGGCGCCGACGATGCCAAGGAAGGACGCTGCGGACAGGTAGTCGCCGGCAATGGCGGTGCCGTTCTGAGGTCCGGTGAAGGAACGTCCCGCCGCGTAATAGTCAGCGGCGGTCTTGTTGTTGCGGCTGGCACGGAGCACCACCACAAGGGTTACGGCCACGAACAGGCCGAAGATCAGCATGTTCAGCCAGCCGGTTTCCCGGACGGCATCGGCGGAGACGGCGGCGGGGATGTAGAGGGTGTTCATTTGGTCTCCTCGGGAAGGGACACGCCCTTGGCCTCCAGCTCGCCGCGCAGTTCGGAGGCGATCGGATCGAGGCGCCGGTTGGCGTAGCTGACGTACCACATGGTGATGCCGAAGGTGCTGACAAACTGCAGCAGGCCCAGGATCAGACCAATGTTGATGTTGCCGATGACCGGGGTGGACATGAACTCGTGCGCGTAGTCAGCGAGCAGCACGTAGGCGAAGTACCAGACGAGGAAGACCACGGCCATGGGAAAGATAAAGCTGCGCTGGCGTTTGCGCAGCTCCTGGAACTGCGGGGACCGCTGGACTTCCCGGAAGTCGACCGGCGCCTCGCTTTCGGGGTGTGATTGTGGCTGGTGTGCAGCCATCTCTCCTCCTTGGGTTGGGCACGTGCGGCGGTACGGCATTCGAACCGCGGGTCCATCGGGAACCCGGGCCGCCAGCACGCCGGCTGTGATGGGGATCACTTTTCCAATGCGGATGCATCCGGTGCCACTTATCCCGCCCCCGCGTCGGTGAACGGAGCAATCCGTGCGCCAAACGGCATGATTTGGCCCCCGGCCCCTCCCCGGTGTCGGTAGTCTGGGACGCATGCCCGCTGCCGTCGAAGTCGCTCTGGTCTGCGCCGTTGCCGTCCTGACGCTCGCAGCGGTGGCTGCCCTGGGCTACCGGCTGAGCCGGTCCCAGCGCGATCTCGGTTCGGACGCCGAGCGGGCCGCCTACGCAACCCTGCACACGGCGTCGCTCGCCTCCCGTCACCTGCGAGCGGGCCTGACCCCTGCCGGTGCGTCCCGGGCCAGCCGGCACCTGCGCGGGCTGCTCCGGTGCGAGACCCTGCTCATGACGGACACCGCGGCCGTCCTGGCCTGGGAAGGCGCCCTGCCAGACAGCTCCATGCGGCGCGAAAGGATTCTCGTCGCCTCCCGCGGAGTCCTGGACAGCGGCCGGACCAAGGTCTTTCGTGGCCCCGTCCTTCGGGCGCTGGGACTGCAGGACGGCGGCGAGCTGCTTATCTGCCCGCTGCGCGTCAACGCGCAGGCCGTGGGCACCCTGGGGGTCTTTGCGCCGACGATCAGCGCCGGGTTGATCAGGGCAACCAATGACGTAGCTGACTGGGTTGCTGCCCAGCTTGAACTCGCCGAGCTGGACACAAACCGTGCCCTGCTCATGGAGGCCGAGGTCAAGGCACTGAGGGCCCAGATCAGCCCGCACTTCATCTACAACTCACTCAACGCAATTGCCTCCTACATCAATACGGATCCGCAGCGCGCCCGGGAACTGGTGGTGGAGTTCGCCGACTTCACCCGGTATTCCTTCCGCCGGCACGGGGACTTCACCACACTGGCCGAAGAGCTGCAGTCCATCGACCGCTATCTGCTTCTGGAACGGGCGCGTTTCGGTGAACGGCTCAAGGTCAGCCTGCAGATCAGCCCGGAGGTCCTCGGTACGGTGATCCCCTTCCTGTCGCTGCAGCCGCTGGTGGAGAACTCGGTGCGGCACGGACTGGACTCGATCGACGGCGAAGGCCGCATCACCATTTCCGCCCGGGACGCCGGTGCCCTGGCGGAAATCACCGTGGAGGACAACGGCGTAGGCATGGATCCGGAGAAGCTGCGGGCGCTGCTGGCCGGCCATGCCGACGGCGACCACGTGGGCCTGCGCAATGTTGACCTGCGCCTGCGCCAGGTCTACGGCGATGCCCACGGCCTGGTGATTGACACCGCGGAAGGCGCCGGCACCCTAATCACCATGCGGATCCCCAAGTCGCAGCCGGGCCACCGGGCGTGAAGGAAGTAGGCTGTCTGCCATGCCGAAATCCGCAAAGCCGCTGACGGTGGTGGTGGCCGACGACGAGGCCCCCGCCGTGGAGGAGCTGGCGTTCCTGCTGGGCCGGGACGCACGCATTGGCACCGTACTGCGTGCCTCAAGCGGGGCCCAGGCCCTCCACGCCATCGAAACCGCCGACGTCGACGCCGTGTTCCTGGACATCCATATGCCTGCCCTTTCCGGACTGGACATAGCCCGGGCTCTGGCCCGCAAGGAACGCCCGCCCGCAGTCGTCTTCGTCACCGCTGACGAGGACCACGCGCTGGCGGCGTTCGACCTCGCCGCGCTGGACTATCTGCTCAAGCCGGTGCGGCAGGAACGGCTCACCGAATCCATCCGCCGGATCAGCGACGCGCTGGCCGGAGCGGGGCCGGACAGCACGGAGGCCGGGGACGTGGTCACCGTGGTCCAGGGCGCCACTACGCGCATGATCCGCCGCGAGGACATCCGCTACGTCCAGGCGCAGGGAGACTATGCCCGGCTGCACACGGCCGAGACCAGCTACCTGGTTCGGATCCCGCTGGCGGAGCTGGAAGCACAGTGGGCCGATGCCGGGTTCCTGCGCATCCACCGGTCTTATCTGGTTGCCCGCAGCCAGATCACCCAGGTTCGGCTCAGCGGCGGGCGGGCCAGCATCCGGATTGGTTCCGAGGAGCTGCCGGTCAGCCGCCGGCACCTGCCCACCGTGCGCAGCACGATGGCCTCCGGAAGAGTGCGGCCCACGGCATGAACGGTGAGAACCGTCCGCAGCGCGTCCGGGTCACTGCTCCCCCGCGTCCCGGCGCCGTTCCCCCGGCATTCCCGGTGGCCCGGGAACTGGATGAACAGTCCGAAGTCGGTGAGGTGTTCCTCTCCTCGCTGATCCGGTCCCAGCTGCGCCTGGCCCTGGTGGTGGCCGGCGGGTTTGGCCTCATCCTGCTCGGCGTTCCCCTGTTGCTCGCGGCCTATCCGCACCTGGGCACGCTGGAGCTTTTCGGCATTCCGGTGCCGTGGGTCCTGCTCGGATTTGGCGTCTATCCGCTGGTGATCATCAGCGGAGCGCTCTACGTGCGCAGCGCCAACCGGAACGAGAAGCGGTTCCAGGACCTGCTGGATGAGGGGTAGGAAGCGTTGAACTGGGAGGTGAGCCCCGGCGTCGGGTATGCAGCGCTTGCCGCCGTGACGGCCGCAACGCTGCTCATCGGCGCCTACGGCCTGCGCATTTCGCGGACCACCGGCGACTTCTACGTCGCGTCCCGCACGGTGAAGCCGTGGTGGAATGCGTCCGCCATTGGCGGGGAGTACCTGTCCGCCGCGAGTTTCCTCGGCGTGGCCGGACTGGTGCTGGTCTCCGGTGCGGACGCCCTCTGGTTCCCCATCGGCTACACCGCCGGCTACCTGATGCTGCTGCTGTTTGTAGCCGCCCCCCTGCGACGCTCGGGTGCGTACACCGTGCCCGACTTCGCCCGCGCCAGGCTTGATTCCCTGCCGGCGAGGCGGGTCACCAGCCTACTGGTGGTGGCAGTCGGCTGGCTCTACATTGTTCCGCAGCTGCACGGGGCGGCATTGACCGTCGGCCTGACCACCGGACTGCCGGGCTGGGCGGGATCTGCCGCCGTCGTCGTTATTGTCTGCCTGAGCGTGCTTAGCGGCGGGATGCGGTCCATTACCTTCGTGCAGGCGTTCCAGTACTGGCTGAAGCTGGTGGCGCTGGCGGTGCCGGTCCTGTTCATCCTGTTCCGTCTGGGCGCCGACGGCGTGTCCTGGACCAATGGAGGGGCAGCCTTCGATTTTGGCGGGCACTCCCCCGGCGCGGATTCCGTGTACCGCAACATTTCGCTGAGTATCGCGCTGCTGTGCGGAACGCTGGGACTGCCGCATGTGCTGGTCCGTTTCTATACGAACCCTGACGGAGTGTCCGCCCGTCGCACCACGCTGATCGTGCTGGGACTGCTCTCGGTCTTCTACGTCTTCCCCACGCTGTACGGGATCCTGGGCCGCACCTATCTGCCGGGGCTGGCGGCTGAGGGCAATGCGGACGCGACCGTCCTGCTGCTGCCGGCACAGGTGTTCGACGGTGCCCTCGGGGACCTGCTGGCAGCGCTCGTTACCGCAGGCGCCTTCGCCGCGTTCCTGTCCACGTCCAGCGGTCTCATCGTGTCCCTCGCCGGGGTGATCAGCCAGGAATTTTTCCGCGGCAGCGTCAGCGGCTTCCGCACGGCAACGCTGCTGGCGGCGGCGGTTCCGCTGGGGCTGGCGCTGCTCACCAACACTCAGGCCCTGGCCGGCAGCGTGGGAATGGTGTTCGCGTTCACGGCCTCGACGCTGTGTCCGCTGCTGCTCCTGGGGATCTGGTGGCGTCGGCTGACCGCGGCCGGTGCGGTCTGCGGAATGCTCACCGGTGCGGTCCTCTGCGGCGGGGCGATCGTTGCCGGCGGCGTGCTGTCCGTCTCCGGCGGCTCCACCCCGGTGTGGCTGGAGCAGCCGGCGGCGTGGACGGTTCCCGCGGCCTTCGCGGTCACGGTGCTGGTCTCGCTGCGCGGCCCGGGATCCGTTCCGGCCGGGACCGGACGCTTCCTGGCCCGGCTGCACACTCCCGAGCGCGCCCTGCGCCCCTGATCTCTTCCCGCCCACACGCCGAGAGGCCAGTTGCGGCTCGTTTGGGTGCTGATATGAGCCGTAACTGGCCTCTCGAAAGGCTTGGGACGGGTTTAGTCGATCGCGGCCATCAGCTCGACGACCCGGTCCAGGAACGCATCGACCTGGGTCTCTTCGTAGCCCGCATCGCCCTTGGCCTCGCGGAACACTGCACGGCGCACGACGTCGACGCTCAGCGGACGGTCGTGCTCAAAGTAGCCCAGCAGTTCGTTGCAGAGCGCATCGACGTCGCGCACGTTATAGCTGTGGGCGCGCTTCTTGGTAGGGCGCCGGAAGCGCTCCCCCGGCTTGCGGTGCAGCCGGGCCCGGAGCACGGCCGAGGTGCGGCCGATCTGCAGCAGCCAGGCTTCTTCGCCCTTTTCCTGGATCAGCCGGTCCCGCTCACGCTGGGCGAACACGTCCTCAAGCCGGTCAAGGGCGGCGTCGACGGCCTGTGCCTCGTAGCCTCCCTTGGCGGGATCGAAAGCCATGGAACGGACGTGGCGGCTGGTAATGACCTTGGCTCCCGGTGTCTCTGAGTTGTAGTAGTTCCGGGCCCGGGTCAGGAAATCATCTACCTGGCGGACGTTGTATCCGTATTCCCTGCGGCCCACACGCTCAAAGGGGGCACTGGCCTGCCTCGCATCGTTCATGTTCAGCTAATCCTTAGGTGTCAAGTCTGTTTCCGCCACGGGATGCGGGACCGTCGAAAATATCTTACGTGTTCCCCGCCCAGGACCTGGGCAGGACTCCCCGGGACGGCGCTACATTGCACCCGGAACGAGCAGGACCGAGAGAAGGAACACCACCGGCGAGGCGAAGACCACCGAGTCCAGCCGGTCCATCGCGCCGCCGTGTCCGGGGAGCAGGTTGGACATGTCCTTGACGCCAAGCTCGCGCTTGACCATAGACTCGGAGAAGTCCCCCGCCGTGGCTGCGGCGACGGTAGCTACCGCCAGCACCAGGCCGAACCACCAGGGCTGGTCCAGGAACAGCACGGCGGCCAGGACGCCCACCACTGTGGCACCCGCAACGGAGCCTCCGAAGCCCTCCCACGACTTTTTGGGGCTGATCTTCGGCGCCATGGGGTGCTTACCGAAGATCGCCCCCACGAGGTAGCCGAAGGTGTCATTGGCAACCACTAGCAGCAGCAGGACCGCTACCCGGGTCTGCCCTTCGGGCTCCCGCAGCAGCAGCAGCGCGAAGCTCAGCAGGAACGGAATCCAGAGGATCACGAACACACCGGCAAGAATGCTGCGCAGAGCGTCCTGCGCGGTGTCGATGGTCCGCCAGAGCAGGACGGCTATGCCCGTACCGGCCAGGGCCATCGCCAGTGCCTCCGTGCCGCCGAAGTAGGCTGCAAGCGGCACTGCTACGGAGCCGACCAGCACCGGAACATGCGGAACCTTGATTCCCCGGATTTCCAGTGCGCGGGAGACTTCCCAGACGCCCACTGCGGAGAACGCCGCGGCGATCACCGCGATGGCCACCGGGGAAAACAGCAGGCCCACCAGCAGCGCACCAAGCAGGACGACGCCGACGGCGATGGCCGCCGGGAGGTTGCGTCCGGCTTTGGAAGGCTTGCGCTGCTTGCCGGCACGGGCAGCCGCACTGCGGGCCCTGCGGCCATCGGGAACAGTCATGTCCGTGCCCTTCGCTGCCGGGTCTGCCTCAGGAGACGGGGAACCGCCAGCCTGGGTTGAAGGCTGGGATTGGTTCATCAGACCTCGAGCAGCTCGGCTTCCTTGCGCTTGAGCAGCTCATCGATTGAATCCGTGTGAGCCTTGGTCAGTGCGTCCAGGTCCTTTTCGGCACGGTTGCCGTCGTCTTCGCCGATTTCCCCGTCCTTGACCAGCCGGTCCAGGCCATCCTTGGCCTTGCGGCGGATGTTGCGGACCGAAACCTTGGCGTCTTCGCCCTTGCTGCGGACAATCTTAACGTATTCCTTGCGCCGGTCCTGGGTCAGTTCGGGCATGACGACCCGGATGACCTTGCCGTCATTGGACGGGTTGGCCCCTACCTCGGAGTCACTCAGTGCCCGCTCAATGGCGCGCAGGGCAGTGACGTCGTACGGGGTGATCAGCAGCGTGCGGGCGTCCGGCGTCGCGAAGGATGCCAGCTGCTGCAGCTGCGTCGGCGAGCCGTAGTAGTCCACCAGGACGCGGGAGAAAAGTGCGGGGTTCGCACGGCCGGTGCGGATGGTCGAGAAGTCCTCCTTGGCAACCTCCACAGCCTTGTCCATCTTGTCGGCTGCCTCTTTCAAGGTCTCTTCGATCACGGTGTCTCCTCATTGGAAGGGAATTGCCAGCGCCGGAAATGAACCGTGCAGTGGCGAAATTGGTCTCTTCTACCATCCTAACCCGCGCGGCTCCCGCGCCGGCACCTGCGGCGATGCCGCCGGAGTGCCGGGCGGTCAGCCGCGCGGGAGGCGGCTCAGTTCGAGACCACGGTACCGATCTTCTCGCCGCGGATGGCGCGGGTGACGTTGCCTTCGCCCTCCATGCCGAAGACCACCATGGACAGGTCGTTGTCCTTGCACATGGTCATGGCCGTCTGGTCCATGACCCGGATGTCCTGGCGGAGCGCGTCGTCATACGTCAGGGTTTCCAGGCGCTGTGCGTTGGGGTCCTTGTTCGGGTCCGCGGTGTAAACGCCGTCCACACCGGACTTGGCCATCAGCACCTCGTCAGCGTGGACTTCCAGGGCGCGCTGGGCAGCAACGGTATCCGTGGAGAAGTAGGGCAGGCCGGCTCCGGCTCCAAAGATCACAACGCGGCCCTTTTCGAGGTGGCGGATGGCCCTCCGCGGAATGTAGGCCTCTGCCACCTGGCCCATGGTGATCGCGCTCTGGACGCGGGTTTCAACGCCAGCCTGCTCCAGGAAGTCCTGCAGGGCCAGGCAGTTCATGACCGTGCCAAGCATGCCCATGTAGTCGGCGCGGGATCGGTCCATGCCGCTCTGGGACAGCTCGGCACCGCGGAAGAAGTTACCACCGCCCACCACGATCGCCGTCTCCACCTCGCCTACCGTAGCGGCGATCTGCTTGGCCACGGAGCGGACGGTTTCCGGATCCACGCCCAGCTTCCCTCCGCCGAACACCTCGCCGGAGAGCTTGAGCAGTACGCGGCGGCGCGGAGTGTCGGTGTCTTTCAGGGCGTGGTCCATGATGCCTCCCGGGGCAGTGCTGGTGAGTGAACGTGTCAGCTGGTTCAAGGGTAATAAGGGGATTTGGACAGACAAAAGGGGTGGCCACCTTTCGGTGGCCACCCCCTCTATGCCATCATTTCGCGTTCGCTTTGCGTACGCGCCGTTTCGGTACCTTAGGCTCCGACGCGGAACCGGGCGAAGGCGGTCGGCTGAACGCCGGCTTCGTTCAGGACGGTGGCAACAGTCTTCTTGGCATCCTTGGCGAACGGCTGGTCGAGCAGCACGATCTCCTTGAAGAAGCCGGTCAGGCGGCCTTCGACGATCTTCGGCAGGGCAGCTTCGGGCTTGCCTTCGGCGCGTGCGGTTTCGTCAGCAATGCGGCGCTCGTTCTCAACCAGGTCGGACGGAACTTCGTCGCGCGTCAGGTAGGTGGGAGCGTAGGCAGCGGTGTGCACGGCGATGTCGTGGGCGGCGGTGAAGGCTGCGTCACCTTCGCCGTCGACGGCGAACAGAACGCCAACCTGTGCAGGCAGGTCCTTTGAGGTCTTGTGCAGGTAGGCGTCGACGGTCTTGCCTTCAACGCGTGCAACACGGCGGACAACAACCTTCTCGCCCAGGATCGCGCCTTCTTCGACGACAACCTCGGACAGCGGCTTGCCGTCAACCTCGTAGGCCAGGAGGGTCTCGGCGTCAGCGGCGCCGGATTCCACGGCTGCGGCCAGGACGCGGTCTGCGAGTTCGATGAACTTTGCGGACTTGGCAACGAAGTCAGTCTCGCAGTTCAGTTCGATCATCGCGCCAACGGTGCCATCGATGACCTTGGCAGCAACCAGGCCCTCGGCGGTGGAACGGCCTTCGCGCTTGGTAGCGCCCTTGAGGCCCTTGATGCGGATGAGCTCCATGGCCTTGTCGGCGTCGCCGTTGGCCTCGTCGAGAGCCTTCTTCACATCCATCATGCCGGCGCCGGTGCGCTCGCGCAGAGCCTTGATATCAGCAGCGGTGTAGTTCGCCATTTGGACTCCAGTCCTCCCGTAATAAAAGTATTGGTGCAGTTCCGGCTGTGCGGCGGGCCGGGGTTCCGGCCCGCCGCACAGGCGAAGGTTCCGCGACGGCAGCTGCTAGGAAGCAGCTGCCGTCACAGTGGAAATCGAATTACTTTGCTTCTTCTGCGGGAGCTTCGGCGGCCGGAGCCTCCGGAGCAGCCTCAGCGGCCGGAGCCTCAGCAGCGGCTTCAGCGGCCGGAGCCTCTTCGGCGGCGGGGGCAGCTGCGCCTTCGAGCAGTTCGCGCTCCCACTCAGCCAGCGGCTCAGCCGGGGCTTCGGTGTTGCCGGACTTGTTGTGGCGGGCGATCAGGCCCTCGGCAACGGCGTCGGCGATAACGCGGGTCAGCAGGTTGACGGAGCGGATGGCGTCGTCGTTGCCCGGGATCGGGAAGTCGACGTCGTCCGGATCGCAGTTGCTGTCCAGGATGGCAACAACCGGGATGTTCAGCTTCTTGGCCTCGTCAACTGCGAGGTGTTCCTTCTGGGTGTCCACGATCCAGACCACGGACGGAGCCTTGGTCAGGTTACGGATGCCGCCCAGGTTGGATTCCAGCTTGGTCAGTTCACGCTTGAGGAGCAGCAGCTCCTTCTTGGTGTGGCCGGAGGAAGCAACGTCGTCGAAGTTGATCTCTTCGAGTTCCTTCATGCGCTGGATACGCTTCGCAACGGTCTGGAAGTTGGTCAGCATGCCGCCGAGCCAGCGCTGGTTGACGTAGGGCTGGCCCACGCGGGTGGCCTGCTCTGCGATGGCTTCCTGCGCCTGCTTCTTGGTGCCGACGAACAGCACGGTTCCGCCGTGGGCAACGGTGGCCTTGACGAACTCGTATGCACGGTCGATGTAGGACAGCGACTGCTGCAGGTCAATGATGTAGATGCCGTTGCGCTCGGTGAAGATGAAGCGCTTCATCTTCGGGTTCCAACGGCGGGTCTGGTGACCAAAGTGAACGCCGCTGTCGAGCAGCTGGCGCATGGTAACGACGGGCATGTCGTCACTCCTTCCGGCAGCAGTGCGGCGCTGTGCGCACGCTTGGATAAGCTGCCAATTGACGGTTATCAGCAGCACCCGGCGGGTGTTGCTCCTGGTGCCCATCAGCCCTCGCGCCTGTTAGAGGCCGGTGGCGTGCGTCCCTATCCCGGTGTTCACCGGACCGCAGGAACGCACCCAGTTTTTCCTTGCGAAAAGCGTGGATAGTTGGGGCACGCGTAGTCAGCCTGAAGCGCGTTCTCCTGATCCGTCCTGCTTCTCCGGGCGGTTCTCCGTTGCGCCAGTGGCGGCAGGAGGGAGCTTCCCGGTTGGGCAGGGAGGATCAGCGCGCAGCAAACTGCTTCGTCAAGTGTACTACAGCGCCGGAGCACTTCGGCCCGCGACTGTGCCTGCCTTCCTCCCCAGCAACGCATCTTCCCCGGCCCGGAGAAATCTTGTCCCCGCGTTCGGGTACGCGGGCGCCGTACCAGCCGCTGCTGGAGTGGACTGGCCCCATGACGTGTTTCGTTCCGGCACATTCGACGGCCCCTGGACTGCCAGCCCCTGATCTGCCACCCGTGGTTTCCCCCGCCGCGCCCGGGCAGACCCGGAGGACCGGACTCCGCGCGGGTGCAGGCACGGCGTGGATCGCCGTCCTGGTCCTGGCATGCCTGTGGACGGTGGCCGATTCAAGCCGGGCCGAACCTGCACCAGCCGCGCCCGGGTGGGTATGGCCCCTGCATCCCGAGCCGCGCGTTCTCCGGGTCTTCGACAAGCCTGCGCAGCGCTGGCTTCCCGGCCACCGCGGCGTTGACCTGGCTGCCGCGCCGGGAGACGCAGTGCTGGCGCCCGCCTTCGGCACGGTCCGCTTCTCGGGGCGGGTGGTGGACCGCGGCGTCGTGACTGTCGATCACGGGGGTGGCCTGCTCAGCAGCTTCGAACCGGTGGCGGGCGTCCTCTCCCCCGGCGATCCTGTCCTGCCCGGCCAGCGTCTTGGTGAGCTCGAGCAGCGCGGCGCTGCGGGGCTTAGAACCGGACAGCCGCACTGCCCCGGCAGTTGCCTGCATTGGGGAGTACGGCTGGACGGGGACTACGTGGACCCGTTGGCCTTCGTCATGGACCGGCGTCCGAGCGTCCTGCTCCCACTGGGCGCCGGGCCACTGGAGAGCCTAGACGAAGGCAGCGATTCCGGTAATGGCACGGCCGGTCACCAGGGTGTTGATCTCATAGGTGCCCTCGTAGGAGTAGATGGCCTCGGCGTCTGCGAAGATCTTGGCCATTCCGTAGTCGGTAACGATTCCGTTGCCGCCCAGGATGCTGCGGCCCAGCGCAACCGATTCGCGCATCCGGGCGGTGGTGAAGGCCTTCGCCAGGGCTGACTGCTCGTCCTTGGCGCGGCCCTCATCCTCGAGCTGTGCCAGCCGGACCATCATGCCCATTGAGCTGACGGTGTTTCCGAGGATCTGTACCAGCTGTTCCTGCACCAGCTGGAAGGACGCCAGGGGCTTGCCGAACTGCTGGCGTTCGACGGCGTAGCGGCGGGCAACGTCGAACGCTGCCATCTGCTGGCCCACAGCCTGCCAGGCAACGGCCAGGCGCGTGACCTTCAGGACCTTGTTGGTGTCCCGGAAGCTGTTGGCACCCTTGAGGTGGTAGTCGTCGCTGACCACCACGTTGTCCAGCACAATGTCCGCGTTCTGCACGGTGCGCAGGGCGATCTTGTTCTCGATCTTGGTGGCGGTGTAGCCCTGGGTCTTGGTGTCCACGAGGAACCCCTTGACCTGGTTGTCCGCTTCGTCGCGGGCGTAGATGACCACCCAGTCTGAGAAGGTGGCGTTGCCGATCCAGCGCTTGGCGCCGTTGAGGATCCAGTTGTCCCCTTCGCGGCGGGCAGTGGTGCGGGTTCCGCCGGCAACGTCCGAACCGCCGAGCGGTTCGGTCAGGCCAAAGGCGCCGATCTTCTTCAGGGAGTAGATGTCCGGCAGCCAGGCTTCCTTCTGCTCTTCGGAGGCCAGGGCTTCGATCGATCCGGTGAACAGGCCGTCATGCACGCCCATGAAGGTGGCAAAGGAGGTATCGGCGCGGGTGAATTCAGCGTGGCAAAGTCCGGCGAAAAGGTTGGAGTAGCCCTGGCGGTAGACCGGGGACACAACATCCAGCTCGGCAAGCTTGGGAATCATGTGGGTGGGGAAGGTACCGGCGTTCCACCAGTCATTGGCGTACGGCTTGACCTCGGCCGCCAGCCACGAACGGATCTCGTGAAGGCGGTCGCGCTCCTTGTCGCTGAGCAGGTCTTCGAATGCGTAGAAGTCGCCGTCCGCGTAGGGGAGGTTATCGACGTCGATAGTTGCCATGGAATGTCCTTCGCTGATCCAGTTCGATCCGGGCCGTGAAGCCGGCTGCCCCTTATGTTACCCATGAGTAACATCGGGCACAATCCCCCGGGCTGGTCAGTTTGCCGGGCACGTACGGCGACTCCCTGCAGGACCAAACAAAAAACACCCCGGTCCGAAGACCGGGGTGTTGTACGCTGCACCCGCCGGAATGGCAGATGGCGCGCCGTGCGGGTAGGGCTGGTGGGGCTTGAACCCACGACCCACGGATTATGAGTCCGCTGCTCTGACCGGCTGAGCTACAGCCCCGCGTGCTGCCAGTGTCCTGACAGGCAGTAGGAACATCCTAATCGGCTGCGGCCCCGGGCACCGAATCAGGCGGTGCCCGGGGTGCGGCGAGGCTAGGCGGTGCTGTCCGTCCGGTAGAGCTTCTCGAAGGTGGCCAGGGTGCCTTCCAGGCTGTGTGCATCAACCATGCTGCGGCTGTGCTGGCCCATTTTCAGCCGCTCGTCCTCGGGCAGCTGCAGGATTTCGGTGATGCGGCCGGCAACTTCGGTACTGTCTCCGGGCTGGAACAGGAACCCGTTCCGGCCCTGTTCCACCAGGTGCGGCAGCGCCATGGCGTTGGCGAGCAGTACGGGAGTGGACGCGGACATTGCCTCGAGGGTCACCAGCGACTGCAGTTCGGCAGTACCGGGCATGCAGAAGATATCCGCGCGGAGGTAGGCCTGGCGCAGTTCCTCGTCGCTGACCAGCCCGCGGAACTGAACACGGTCTTCAATGCCCAGGTGCTTGGCCAGCGCAATGAGGGCGGGCTTAACCTCACCGCCGCCGACGATCTCGGCGTGCACATTCAGTTCGCGCGGCGTCTTGGCTACGGCGTTGATCAGCACGTCGACGTGCTTCTCCTCGGCCAGCCGGCCCACGAACAGCACGGTGGGGTGGTCCGGTCGGTCGACGGATTCGCCGGCACGGAGTTCATAGGTCGACGCGTCGATTCCGTTGGACAGCGGCAGAACGTCCGTCAGGCGCGCGTGCTCCACCATGGCCTTGGCAGCCAGCGGGGTCGGCGTTGTCACGACAGCGGCCCTTCCCATGACCTTGCCCATGTCCCGCCACGAGTTCCTGGCGACAATGCGCTTGAACCATTTGGGGAAGGGCAGGAACGGGTCCAGGTTTTCCGGCATGAAGTGGTTGGTGGCCACCACCCGGATCCCGCGCTTGCGCGCAGCGTAGAGGGTGTACTCCCCCACCATGTAGTGGCACTGGATGTGCACGACGTCGGGCTTCACTTTGTCCAGCAGCATGGAGATGTGCTTCTTGATTTCCCACGGGAGGCAGATCCGCCAGTAGTCATGGGTCGGCACTCCGTGCGAGCGGAGGCGGTGCACTGTCCAGGGTCCGTCGGTCTCGGAATGCGCGGGCCCGCTGTCCGGGCTCGGAGCCAGGACGTGCACATTGTTGCCCCGTCCGTGCATGCCCTGCGCCAGGCGGAAGCCGAACTGGGCTGCGCCGTTGAGGTGCGGCGGGTAGGTGTCGCAGGCGATCAGGATGGTCAGCGGTTTGTCTGCCGGTTCCTCGGTCACGTAAAAAGTCCTCTATTGGTGTTGTGGCGGTCGGGCCGTACGGTATCAGGGCTTGCGGGTGGCCCCGGTCCGGGTGGACGCGGGCTTCTGCCGCCGCTTGTTCATTTCCCGGCGCTTGATGACGTCCGGATGGTAGCGGGACAAAGCGACCACCCCCACAATAGCAATCACGGCGCAGACACCCATGGCGACGCCCAGTACGGCAGGGACATCCGGCCGCAGTTCGTTGAGCACGCCGATTCCGATGGCGATGCCCACCATCGGGTCGATAACCGTCAGTCCCGCGATTACCAGGTCCGGCGGACCGCTGGAATAAGCACTCTGCACAAACCAGGCACCCAGCCCGCCGGCGACGGCGATCCCCACGATGGTGTACCAGGGCACGTTCAGCAGGAAACGGCCGTTGGGATCCAGGAGGTCCGCGGCGATGGTCTTGGTCAGCACCGCGACGAAGCCAAAGAGGATGCCGGCGCCAAGGATATGCGCTATTGCACCCAGCCGTTTGCCGAACAGCAGGTTCAGCAGGCCGAAGAACGCCACAACGACGGCGAGGATCAGAACGATCACGATTTCCTGCCGGGGTTCCACCACCTGTTCGGTCCGGGTGGCCCCGACGGCGAGAAGCACGAAGAGCATGCTGCCCACGACGCAGGCGACGATGGACACGACCGTCACCCGGTTCAGGCGCAGGCCCTGGTCCCGTGAGTTCACGATCGTGGTGATCACCAGCGCAAGCGAACCGATGGGCTGGACCACGGTGAGCGGCGCCATCGCGAGTGCCGCAACGTTCAGGGCAGTACCTGTCCCCAGCAGGAGCAGGCCGAAGAGCCAGCGCGGGTTGCGCAGCAGCCGGCCGAGTCCGGCGGAACTCAGGCTGAGTCCGCCGGTGTCTGCGCTGACCGCGCTTCCCTGGCGCTGGGCACCAAAGGCGAGGAAGACGGCGCTGGCAAGGGCACAGGCAATTGCGACGGCGGTCATGGTTCCCCCGGTCCGTGCCTAGGAACCATGGGCTTCGCCTGCTGCTTCGAGTTGCCTCCGGTGCTTGTGCCAGGAAGCCCGCAGATAGCCGGCAAAGGCTGCAACATGGCCGATGCAGCCAAGGACCAGCACGGAGTTCCCGACGATGGCCAGCCACTCGTAGTCGAAGCCGGGCACCTTGTGGAGTAGCAGCATGGGGGCACCCACCAGCAGCAGTGCCGTGCGGATCTTTCCGATGTTGCTCACCGGGAGGTTTGGACTGCCGCGGAACAGGATCAGCGAATTGATGATCAGGATGAGGTCCGGAATGACGATCGCCCAGATAAACCAGCTCGGCGCGATCCGGTCTACGACGAACACCGTCGCCACAATGATCAGGGCGAGACGGTCCGCTACGGGATCCAGCCACTTCCCGGTCGCCGACACCTGGTCCAGGCGCCGCGCCAGGTAGCCGTCCACCCAGTCCGTGGAGCCCACGAGGACCAGGGTGATGAACGCTGCCCCGTAGTCGTCCCGGATGATCAGCCAGACGAACAGCGGTACGCCGAGGAACCGCAGGATGGTGATCAGGTTGGGAATTGTCCAGAAGGTATCAAGGACCCGCTCACCCCGGCCCGGTCGTGTTCCGGCGCCGATGAGCCTGATCACTGCCGAACTCCTTCTGCCTTCCTGTTCAAGGCGCTATTTTCGCAGGAGCCTGCGCAGCAGGATCCCCATGGCCAGGAGGGAGGCGCCCAGAACCGCGAGGGGCTGCTTGCGTTCGCGGAACATGGCACCGACTTCGTCCGCCATGCCCTCGCCCTGCTGGGCGCCGGAGCCGGCGGTGCCGTTCCTGCGGTCTGCGGCGCGGCGTGCCTTGAGGTCCGCCATCTGCTTCTTGACGTCCGTCTTCTCGCCCAGGCCGTCGCGGACGGCGGCAATGTGCTCGCGGCGCTGCCGCAGCCGGATCCGCAGTTCCTCGGGGGTCGGCTTCTGCACGGCGTCCTCGGGCTTGTCCTGTTTGCCTTCTTCGGGCTTCTGCTCCTTGGGCTTCTTCGGCGCGTCCAGGGTTGCGGGATCGAAGCTGCGTCCTTCCTTGAGGACGCCAAGGTCGTAGCGGATGCCGCGGAGGGCATCCTCCGGGACCAGCGGCATGGTCTTCTTGAACCGGTTGATTCCCACCAGGGCGGCAACCGCGGCGATCACCAGGAAGAGTGCAGCGACGAGCAGTGCGGCGAGCCACGCCGGCATGACGGTGGCGAGTCCCAGGATGGCCGCGGAGATCAGGGCGACGCCGAGCGCAGCCAGGAAGAGGAGGGCGACGACGACGAAGGCGGCGGCGACACCGGCCTTGATGCCCTTCTGCTTCATCTCGGCCAGGGCCAGGGACAGTTCGTCGCTGACCTGGCGGGGCAGCAGCCGCGCCATCACCTTGGTCAGTCCAGCGAGGGAGGAGCTCCCGTTAGCCCGCTGGGTCCTGGTGCTTGCGGAGCTGTTCATCGGCTCTGCCTCCGTCTGCTCGTTACTGTTCGCCGTTGCCATTACCCAAAATTACCATTCTCCTCAGCTTTCACTAGCCGATGCCCAGGCGCCCCAGCACCATGAGTCACAGTTTGTCCCGGTTCTCCTCCAGCTCGCGGCCGGAGAGCTCCGGAAGCTTCGTCTTGACGAACCAGAACGAGACCACCGCGAAGATCGTAAAGATGGCGTACATGATCCACAACCCGAAGTTTTCGCTGACCCAGGGGAAGGACAGCGTGACGATGAAGTTGAAGATCCAGTTCACCATGGTGCTCAGGCCCAGCGCGAGCGATCGGATGTTGTTCGGGAAGATCTCCCCCAGCGTCACCCACATGACCGGTCCCCAGGTTGCTGCAAAGAAGACGACGAACAGGTTGGCGCCGATCAGCGCGACAGCACCCCAGGGCTGCGGCAGCACTACTTCTCCGCTGCTGCTGTCTGCCTGGAAGAAGGACACGGTTGCCGCCAGCAGGCCCACGAACATGCCGATCGAGCCGGTCATGAGCAGCTTGCGGCGGCCAACCCGGTCCACGAAGGCAATGGCGACGATCGTCATCAGCACGTTGACTACGGAGGTGATCACCGACGTCGTGAAGGAGTCCGATTCGCTGAAGCCAACCGACTGCCACAGGGTGGTGGAGTAGTAGAAGATGGCGTTGATGCCCACCAGCTGCTGCAGTGCGGCGATGGACATGCCAATCCACAGGATGGGCTTCAGGCCCAGCATGGTTCCGCGCAGGTCCGCGTAGGTGGCGCGCTCTTCGCTTTCGAAGCTTTCCCGGATTTCGCGGATCTTCCGGTCCGTGTCCTGGACACCGGTGATGCTCCGGAGCACCCGGGCGGCTT
Source organism: Arthrobacter sp. IK3 (assembly GCF_051337705.1). Taxonomy (NCBI): domain Bacteria; kingdom Bacillati; phylum Actinomycetota; class Actinomycetes; order Micrococcales; family Micrococcaceae; genus Arthrobacter; species Arthrobacter sp. IK3. The sequence continues at coordinate 146,442 of NZ_JBPPSW010000006.1, forward strand.
CTTCGTCGCGGTTTTTCCTCACCAGATACTGCGGCGACTCCGGGATCGTCAGCGCCAGGATTCCGTACACGATGGCCGGGACTACGCCCACCAGGAGCATCCACCGCCAGGCGGCCATGCCCCACCACAGTTCGTTGAACGCGCTGCCGGCACTGTTGGCGAGCCAGGCATCGGAGAGCAGGGCCGCGAAAATGCCCAGGGTGATGGCCAGCTGCTGCACCGATCCGAGCGCCCCGCGCCACTTGGCCGGGGCTACTTCGGCAATGTAGCCAGGGGCGATGACCGACGCCGTGCCGATGGCCAGGCCGCCGATCAGGCGCCAGAGCATCAGGTCCCAGACGCTGAACGCCCAGGCAGAGCCAATTGAATTGACGGCAAAGAGGATGGCAGCCGCCACCATGACCGTCTTGCGACCCAGCCGGTCCGCAAGCTGGCCGGCAAACCACGCGCCAACCGCGCAGCCAAGCAGCGTGATGGCAACCGTGAAGCCCAGCACTCCTGCGCTGAGCGAAAATTCGCCGCCAATCGCGTCGACGGCCCCGTTGATAACGGCTGTATCAAAGCCGAAAAGCAGCCCGCCGACTGCTGCGGCAACGGTTACTGCAATGACTTTTGCCGGGTGTGAAACGTGTCCGGCGTTTCCCTGGCTAGGGCCTGTCTGGCTGGCACCCATCGGTTCCTCGGCTTTCCTAGTGCTGGGAAATAACCAATAAAGCCTACTCCAACACTAAGCATCCTTTGGATCACTGGGAACTGTGGCCGCAGGATTCCGGCACAGCGCCCGCCCGGGGTACGTTCCGCACAAACGGCGGAGGACACACCCCCGGCGGGCGCCGGAACCGGCAGTTTGCCGCCGCCCGCCTAGCCGGCAGCGTCAGCTACGGCAGCAGCCACGGCCGGCGCCACCCTCGGATCCAGCGGGCTCGGGACAATGTGGTCCGGAGCCAGGTCATCCCCCACCAGGTCCGCGATGGCGGCTGCGGCGGCCACCTTCATCGCGGAGGTGATCCGGCGGGCGCCGCTGTCCAGCGCGCCGCGGAAGATCCCCGGGAACGCCAGGACGTTGTTGATCTGGTTGGGGAAATCACTGCGGCCGGTAGCAACGACGGCAGCGTGGCGGGCGGCAACGTCCGGATGGACTTCGGGATCGGGGTTGGAGAGGGCAAAGATGATGGCGTCCGGTGCCATGGTTGCCAGGATGTCTTCCGGGACGGTTCCGGAGGACACACCGATGAAGACGTCGGCGCCGGCCATCGCCTCGGCCGGTCCCCCTTCGAGGTTGCGCGGGTTGGTCCGGGCGGCAAGTTCGCCCTTGGCCCCATCCAGCCCCCGCCCGGCGGAGAGGATTCCGCGCGAGTCCAGGACAACGACGTCGTGCACTCCGGCTTCCAGGAGGATCGTGGCGCACGCAACCCCGGCGGCGCCTGCGCCGGAAATCACCACACGCATCCCGGCCAGCCCGCGGTTCGTGACCCGGGCCGCGTTGGTCAACGCGGCCAGTACGACGATGGCGGTGCCGTGCTGGTCATCGTGCATTACCGGGCAGTCCAGCGCCTCAATGAGGCGGCTCTCCAGCTCGAAGCAGCGCGGCGCCGAGATGTCCTCCAGGTTCACGGCACCAAAACTGGGCCGCAGGCGCACCAGGGTTTCGATGATTTCGTCGACATCCGTGGTCTCCAGGACCAGCGGAATCGAATTCAGCCCGGCGAAGGTCTTGAACAGCGCCGATTTCCCCTCCATGACCGGCAGGGAGGCGGAGGCACCGATGTTGCCCAGGCCCAGGACGGCGGTGCCGTCGCTGACAACGGCCACCAGCCGGGATGCCCAGGTGTGGGACTCGGCCAGCTGCGGTTCCGCGGCGATTCCGCGGCTCACCTGCGCCACGCCCGGGGTGTACGCGATAGAGAGGGCCCGCTGCGAATCCAGCGGCTGCGTGGTCTCGACGGACAGCTTGCCGCCTTCGTGGAACGCGAAGATTTCCTGCTCGGTGATGGGTGCAGGTACGGCGGTAGAGGTCATGGTTGTACTCCTGATGAAGGAAGAAAAAAGGACCGCGGTTGAGGGGTCCGCTGGATCAGCAGCCTCATAAACACGTATGCGGCGGAACAGTAGGGTTCCGGCATGGGCATCAGGATAGGTACGCCCCGGCCGCCTGCGGCGTGCGGATATGTTGTGGATCCGGTGGCCTGCGCGGCGGCAGACCCCCAGTGTAGCCGCGGGGCGGGCATGGTGGGCAAACTGCGGCCGACGGCGGCGCGGCACCGGCGCTTCCCGGGCCCGGGGCGGATGCGCCCCGGATGCAGCGAAGGCCCGTAACAGCGTTACGGGCCTTCGGCAGTTGCTCCCCCGACTGGACTCGAACCAGTAACCCTTCGATTAACAGTCGAATGCTCTGCCAATTGAGCTACGGGGGAAAGCGGCGACAATCAGTCTACACCGGCCCGGCAGCTGTCACCGCCTGCCCGGCCTGCTCCCCGCTGCCGGAGACGGAAGCGAGAAGAAGGCTCCTGACCTGCTTTTGTACAGGTCAGGAGCCCAGTTGCTCCCCCGACTGGACTCGAACCAGTAACCCTTCGATTAACAGTCGAATGCTCTGCCAATTGAGCTACGGGGGAAAGCGCGACTATTACTTTACAGACGAAGAGCCAAGAAACGAAATCCGCGTCTCACTGCATCTCGCGCAGGGCACGCCGCTGCATTTCGAGCTCCATCAGCTCGCGGTTGAGCTGCTGGAACAGCGCCGGATCCGCGCTGGGATCCAGCCGCTGCAGCTGCCCCAGCTTCTCCGCTTTAAGGTGTGTCACCTGAAGCTCGAAGAGCCGGTTGAGGATGTCCCGGCAGTACATCGCAAGCGCATCAGCGTCTCGGGCCGGGATGGGTGTCACCGCCAGTTCGCTGACGAAACCGCGCAGGGCGTCCGGCAGTTCCTGGCGGACCTGCTCCACCCATGCTGCGGCAGACGCCGGAACCTCCCCGGCAGCCCGCACCGCGTTGTGGACCGCCACGTAGGCCGGGACGGTGAACCGTGCTGCCTTGAACCGCTCCCATTGGCCGGCGTCCAGGAGTCCTGGCTGCTGGAGCACCACCTCCAGGGCCTGGCGTTCCATTCGTGCCGCCGGGTCATTGGGATCCGGGCGGGCGAAGGACTGGGCCTCGGGGGCGGCTTCCTGCGCCGGGTGCGGTTCCGCCTGCTGCGGGGCGTGCTGGCCATACTGGCCCTGTTGTCCGTGGACGGCCTGCTGGCCCTTTTGGTACTGCGGGCTGTTCGGATCCCGGGCTTCGCGCTGCCGCTTGGCTGCGGCGTTCACGGCGCGCAGGACGTCGTCAACCTCGCTGCCCAGCCAGCCGGCCAGTTCCCGGGCATAGGCGGGACGCATGGCGGAGTCGCGGATTTCGGCCACCACCGGAGCCGCGGCGCGGAGGGCAGAGATGCGTCCCTCCACCGTGTTCAGGTCGAACTTGGCGAGCGTGGAACGGATCGCAAACTCAAACAGCGGCCGGCGGGAGCGGATCAGTTCCGCCACGGCGGCGTCACCCTTTTGCTGCCGGATGTCGCAGGGGTCCATGCCGTGGGGGTCGACGGCGACGAAGGTCTGCGCGTTGAAGCGCTGGTCTTCCTCGAACGCACGGAGCGCCGCCTTCTGGCCGGCGGCATCGCCGTCGAACGTGAAGATGACCTCTCCCCCGGTGCCGTCGTCGGAAAGGAGCCGGCGGGCAATCTTGATGTGGTCCGTACCGAAAGCGGTGCCGCAGGTGGCCACTGCGGTGGTAATGCCGGCGAGGTGGCACGCCATGACGTCCGTGTAGCCTTCCACCACCACCAGCTGGCGGTCCTTGGCAATCGAACGCTTGGCCAGGTCAATGCCGTAGAGGACCTGGGACTTCTTGTAGAGCGGGGTTTCCGGGGTGTTCAGGTATTTAGGTCCCTGGTCATCCTCGTACAGCTTGCGGGCGCCGAACCCTATGGTGGCGCCGGTCAGGTCCCGGATCGGCCAGATCAGCCGCCCGCGGAACCTGTCGTAGAACCGGGACGCATCCTGCCCGGTGGAAAACATGCCGGTCTGGGCCAGTTCTTCCCGGGTGAACCCGCGCCCGGTGAGGTGCTTGAGCAGCGAATCCCAGCCCTGCGGCGCGTAGCCGACTCCGAAGTGCTCTGCGGCGGCGGGGTCGAAGCCGCGTTCGGCCAGGAAGCTGCGGGCCGCGGCAGCTCCCGGAGTGAGCAGCTGTTCACGGAAGAATTCCGCGGCAACCTTGTGCGCGTCCAGCAGTCGCTGGCGCTTGCCCACGTCCTCGCGGCGCGGACCGGTTCCGCCGTCTTCATAGTGGAGTTCGTAGCCCAGGCGGGAGGCGAGCTTCTCCACGGTTTCGGAGAAGGTGCCGTGGTCCATCTTCTGCACGAAAGAGATGACGTCACCGCTCTCCCCGCAGCCGAAGCAGTGGTAGGTGCCTACCTGGGGACGGACGTGGAAGGACGGGGAGCGTTCGTCGTGGAAGGGGCACAGTCCCTTGAAGGAGCCGATTCCGGCGGATTTCAGCGTGACATACCCGTCCACTACCGCCTTGATATCGGTGCGGGAGCGTACTTCATCAATGTCTTCGCGTTTAATCAGGCCGGCCATGGTTCTACCTTATTCCCCGGGACCAAACCCGGGTTCCTACCAGAGAGCCGGAACCGGGCCTACCAGGCGTTCGTGCAGGGCCAGAGCGGATCCGTCCGTGAGCGAGGCCACCTGGTCGATGACCACGCGCAGCCGGGCGCCGTCGTCGGCCGCTTCCCGCCAGTCCGCCGCGAACATCGGTTCAAGGTGGCGGTCACCGGTGGCGGAGAGCTGGGCAACCAGGTTGGTGAGGACTTCGCGCTGCCGTTCGTACAGCGGCTGCCGCTGGTCCGTAGTCATGACGAAGGTGGTCGCCAGGCCCTTCATCACGGCGATCTCCAGCTGCGTTTCCTCGGGAACAACCATTTCAGCGTTGTACCGGGTCAGCGGATCCAATCCGTAGATGTCCCGGGTGGCGTCCATGGCGCTGGAGCAGAAGCGCCCAATGAGCTGGCTCGTCATGTCCTTCAGCGCTGCCATCGAGCGGCGGCTCCCGTCGGCTTCGCGGACCCAGACGCCTTCGGATTCCAGGCGGGCAAGGGCGGCGTCCACGGCAGCGGGATCCGCGGTGGGCACGTACCACTGCTGGGTGTAGCCGATCACTCGGGCGCGCTGGTCGGGATTGTCCAGCCACTTGAGCTGCACGTGTCCGGCGACGATAGCGTCTTCGACGTCGTGCACGGAGTAGGAAATATCATCCGCCAGGTCCATGACCTGCGCTTCCAGGCAGGACCGGCCGGCCGGCGCGCTGTCACGCAGCCACGTGAAGACCGGGAGGTCATCCTCGTACACGCCGAATTTGGTGGTTCGGTGCCCGTTGACCAGCGGGGCGTCGACGGCGGACCACGGGTACTTGCAGGACGCGTCCAGGCTGGCGCGGGTGAGGTTCAGGCCGGCCGGGGATCCGTCCGGTCCAATGATCTTGGGCTCAAGCCGGGTCAGCAGCCGCAGGGTCTGGGCGTTGCCTTCGAACCCGCCAATGGCGTGGGCAATGTCATTCAATGCGGTTTCGCCGTTATGCCCGAAGGGCGGGTGCCCCAGGTCATGGGAGAGGCAGGCGGCGTCGACGACGTCGGGGTCGCAGCCCAGGGCGTTGCCCAGTTCGCGTCCCACCTGCGCCACTTCCAGGCTGTGGGTAAGGCGGGTGCGGACAAAGTCGTCGGTATCCGGAGCCACTACCTGCGTCTTGGCACCCAGCCGGCGCAGGGCCGAGGAATGCAGTACCCGGGCACGGTCGCGGCCGAACTGCGTCCGGTGCGTGCTCTTGGCCGGCTCGGTGACCCAGCGTGACTGGTCCACGTCGGTGTAGCCGGCGGTACGGAAAACCTGCGGAAGGGTCATGTGTTCTTAGCCACCTGATACATCGAGTTCGGCTGCCGCAATGATGGCTTTCTGGGCGGGGTTCAGTTCCCGGCCGTCCAGCCAGCCTTCCGGCAGTGCTGTCTTCTTGGGTGTGCCTGCCCGGCCGCGGGGACCCTCGGCATCCGCGCCGGGATACGGAGCGGTGGGATCGAGTTCCGCCAGGAGTCCGCGGAGGACCTCGAGGGAGGGCACAGTGGCCAGCTTAGCCCGCAGCTCTCCCCCGACCACGTAGCCCTTGAAGTACCAGGCCATGTGCTTGCGGATGTCCCGGAGGGCAATGACTTCATCGCCGAAGGTTTCCACCAGCAGCTCGGCATGCCGGTAGACGCTGTCCGCAACTTCCTTCAGTCCGGGGCGGTGGCGGTCCTCGCGGCCTTCGAAGGCTGCCTGCAGGTCAGCAAAGAGCCACGGGCGGCCCTGGCAGCCGCGGCCAATGACGACGCCGTCAACACCGGTCTGCTCGACCATGGCGATGGCGTCCTCCGCGGACCAGATGTCACCGTTGCCCAGCACCGGCACGTCGGGAAGGGATTCGCGCAGTTCGGCGATGGCGTTCCAGTCCGCCTTGCCGGAGTAGAACTGGGAAGCGGTGCGTCCGTGCAGGGTTACTGCCGCCACTCCGGCGTCGCGGGCGATCTTGCCGGCTTCGCGGAAGGTGAGGTGGTCCTCGTCGATGCCCTTGCGCATCTTGATGGTCAGCGGGATCTCTCCCTTGGAGGCTTCCCGGACGGCGGTCTGGACGATCGCCGTGAACAGGTCCAGCTTCCAGGGCAGGGCGGAGCCGCCTCCCTTGCGGGTGACCTTGGGAACGGGGCAGCCGAAGTTGAGGTCAATGTGGTCTGCCCGGTCTTCCTCCACGAGCATCCGGATGGCCGCGCCGACGGTCACGGGATCCACGCCGTAGAGCTGGACCGAGCGGATGGATTCGTCGTCGTCGTGCTGGATAATGCGCAGCGACTCCGGCGAGCGCTCCACGAGGGCCCGGGACGTCACCATTTCGGTGACGTAGAGTCCGCCGCCGTACTCGCGGCACAGCCGGCGGAACGCCTTGTTGGTAATGCCTGCCATGGGAGCCAGGATCACCGGCGTATCAATGGTCAGCTTGCCGAGCTGCAGCGGCGGCAGTTCAAGCCTGGTCTTAGTGGTTGCAACGCTCACCCTCCTATTCTCGCAAGCGGGTGCAAATCCTGCGCGGGTTTGCACGAAGGGTGTCGTCGCGGAGGCCTCTCCGCGGTCACTCCGGAACCTGGTCCTCCGTGGGGAAGCCGGGGGCGGTACGCCTTGCCCGCGCCCCGCGGCGCGTTCCGGGCTCACCCGCAGCGGCTCTGCCGGACGGCCGGCCCAGTGCCGCGGAGCCGCCGGCCCCGGCCGCAGTCCGTGCCGGTTCACGCCCGTTCCCTGCGGCACCGGGGCCGGTGTCCGGTGAATCGCCGGCGTGTTCCGCCCGGGCCCCGGACAGCCCGACGGCCTTCACCACCAGGACGGCGACGGCGGTGGTCACCGGGATGGCAAGTACCAGGCCGATGGATCCAACGAGCGTGCGCACCACTTCCTCGGCCAGCTCACCGCTGGTCAGTGTCTGCATCAGGGTGCGGTCATACAGGGAGACAAGGATCAGGACCGGCAGTGCCGCACCGGCATACGCGAAGGCGATGGTGTAGACCGTGGAGGCAATGTGGTCCCGCCCCACCCGCATGGCCCCGGTGAAGAGGCGCCGGGCGGAGGCCCCGGGTGCCAGTTCATACATCTCCCACACGGCCGAGGACTGCGTGATGGTCACGTCGTTGAGCACGCCCAGCCCGGAAATGATCAGGCCGCAGAGAATGATGCCGGAGATCGAGAGTTCGTCCGAGGCATTGATGAGGGCATAGGCGTTCTCATTGTCCACGCCGATCAGATGGGCGGCGTCCGTCGCCCATGCCGCCAGCCCGGCGGTGATCCCGAGCCCGAACAGGGTGCCGAGCAGCGCCGTCGAGGTCCTGGCCGAGAATCCGTGGGCGAAGTAGAGCACTCCAATCATGATCACGCTGGATCCCACCAGGCCCAGCAGCAGCGGCGGCTTGCCCTCCACCAGCCCCGGCAGGATGAACCCGGCGAGCACCGCATAGGCACCGCCCAGCCCGATCAGTGCGCGCGCTCCGCGCCAGCGGGCGACGGCGATGACCACTGCCGCGTACAGCACGGCGAGCGCCGCGATGGGAACGCTGCGCACGAAGTCCATGAAGATGTACGGCGGCGCCCCGCTGTCCACCATCACGTTTTCGAGGTTCAGGTAGCGGACGGTATCCCCGGCCTCGATGGCATTGGTCTTGGCGACTTCCGGGGGCACTTCCACGGGAACGGCGGAACCGCCGGAGGAGGGCAGCACATGGGCCACCTGGCATTGGGGCGCCTGCACCCCGGCCTGGGTGAGCGTGACGGAGGACGGACAGTCCTCAACGCCCACGCGCTGGACGGATCCGGTGTCGATGGTGACGCCCTCGGCGGTTGCGTAGGGGTCCGCAATGGTGATCTCGCCCGGATCGCCGCTGGGCCACAGCGCAATCATTCCGGCGACGGCAAGCAGGCCGAGCGGCACGAGGATGGCCGTCAGCAGCCGGTTGGCCTTTCGACGCGCGGCGAGGGCCGCTCGGGTGGGTGTTCCGGCGTCGTGCAGGTGGGTGTGTCCCATGCAGGTCCTCACTGGGTTGGGCTGACCGGATGCCCGGTGCGGGCGAGCACTCCCATTCTCCCCATGCCGCGGGCCGATTTCCGAATTTACCCTTCGGAGGGTCTAGACTGACTGGTCAGTACAAAAAATCGATTTCGTGAAAGGCACTTCGTGCAACCGGTTATTTTCGCGGAGGAGCTCAGCCTCTCCGCAGCCAGGGGCCGCGTCTACGGCCCGCTTAGTTTCACTGTCACTGATCCGCTCAGCGTCCTGTGCGGCCCCGCCGGGAGTGGCCGGACGAGCCTGCTCCTGACCCTCGCCGGACGCATGAAGCCGGACAGCGGCACCCTTGAAGTCCTTGGCCTGCAGCTTCCCCGGCAGGCACGGCAGGTACAGCGGCAAACGGGCATCGCCGGGTTCAGGGACATCGACGACTTGGAGCCCGGGGTCACCGCCGGCGCCGCCGTGCGTGAGCGCCTGGCCTGGCTGGCGCCGTGGTGGCGTTTTGTTCCCAGGGTGTCCGACCGCCAGATGGCCCGGATCTGCGGACCGGTCTTCGGGCAGCTGGAAGTCCCCTCCGCGGGAACCGTGATCTGGGACCTGGGAGAAGCGGAACAGTTCCTGCTGCGCGTCTCGCTGGCCATGCTGTCCCACCCCGCTGTGCTGTTCGTCGACGACATTGAACAGCTGCAGGGCAGCAGCGCGCGTGCCCTGGTTCAGGAACGGCTGGCTGCGCTCGCTGCGGCCGGCACCGCCGTCGTTGTCGGAGCAGCCTCGCTGCCAACCCTTCCCTGGAGCGGCTCTGGGATTGAGCCATCCACCGTGCTGATGGAGGCGCACTGATGTTTGCAATGCTTTCCCCCGGGACCGAACTCAGCCGTTTTCGGCGGGGCACCCTGCCCAGGATCGCCGTCGTCGTGATGCTGTTCATTCCCCTGATCTACGGCGCACTGTACCTGTGGGCCTTCGACTCCCCCGACAAGCACCTGGACGGACTGTCCGTCGCGCTGGTCAATGAAGATGAAGGAACAGTCCGCGACGGCGAACCCCTCAACGCCGGGGATGAACTCGAGCACAAGCTGCTAGACGGCGCTGACCTGGACTGGCATGCCACGGACGCTGCGGATGCTGCCAGCGGCGTGTCGGACGGGACCTATTACCTTTCCCTGACCATCCCGCGGGACTTCTCCGCGAACGCCGTATCAGTGGGCACGGAACACCCGTCATCCGCCACCCTGAAGGTCGACTACAACGACTCCAACAACTTCCTGGCCGGTGTACTGGGCAAGCAGGCAATGGCCCAGGTCCAGGCGGCGGTCTCCTCCCAGCTCGGCAACCAGGTCGCCTCGAGCCTGCTGGTCGGCCTGAACGACGCCGGCGAGGGCCTCCGGGACGCCGCGGCCGGTGCCGGTGAACTCACCGAGGGAATCGATTCCGCCGTAGACGGTGCAGGACAGCTCACTGCCGGGCTGGGAAGCCTGGCCGACGGGACCCTCACCCTGCAGGACGGCGCCTTCCGCCTCTCTGCCGGCGCGAACACCCTGGCCTCCGGCCTCACGGACCTCACCGCAGGAACGTCCGCACTGTCCGCGGGCAGCAGCGACCTCGCGGCCGGCGCGCAGTCCCTCTCCGACGGCACGGCGCAGCTTTCTACCGGGGCAGCCGGTGTGGCCTCCGGAGCGCAGTGGCTGGAGAATAATCTGACTGCCCTGTCCGGCAAGCTCAGCGGCGCCGTTCCCCAGTCCTCGGAGCTGAATGCGGGCGCTTCACAGGTCTCCTCCGGCCTGGATTCAGTGGTCGCGGGAATTGCTGCCCAGAACCCGGACAGTCCGCTCCTGGCCCAGCTGAAACCGCTGGCCGAAGGAGCGCGCCAGGTTGCCGCGGGGACGCAGACGCTGCAGACCGGCGTCGGGCAGGCAGCCGACGGCGCCGGACAGCTGGCGGCCGGAAGTGCAGACCTCTCCGCCGGCGCCGCGCAGGTATCCGCCGGAGCGCAGTCCGCTGCCGACGGCGCTGCCGCCCTCTCCTCCGGCGCAGGCAACCTGGCGACCGGAGCCTCTCAGGTTGATGCCGGAGCCCAGGCGGCCGCCCGCGGCGCCGCCGACCTGAACGCCGGGGCCGCCACCCTCAGCGGCGGCACCAGCGACCTGGCGGCCGGGGCCGGGGAACTGCTCGACGGCGGCACCGCCCTGTCCGAAGGAGCAGGTCAGCTCTCAGCCGGCAGCCACACCCTCACCGACGCCCTCGCCGAGGGAGGAAAAGCGCTCCCCCAGGACTCAGCCGACGCGATAGATGCCAAGGCAGCCGTCGCTGCGGATCCCGTCGAACTCGACGCCGGATTCGCCACCCAGGCGGACAGCTTTGGCGAAGGCTTCGCGCCATTCTTCCTGGCACTGGCAACCTTCGTTGGCGCGCTGATCACCTGGCTGCTGCTCCGCGCCCTGCCTACCCGGGCCCTGGCTGCCGGCATCTCCGGCTTCCGGGCTGCCGCCACCGGACTCATCCCCGCCCTGGCCATCGGCCTGGGCCAGGTGCTGATCATGATGGCCGTGCTGGTCTGGGGCCTGGACATCCATCCTGCCTACCTGCTGGGCACCGGCGCCTTCCTCTACCTGACCACGGTGGCCTTCCTTGCCCTGCAGCAGATGCTGATCATCGTGCTGGGAACCGCGGCCGGCCGGGTGGTCTCCCTGGTGCTGCTGATGCTGCAGCTCAGCTCCTCCGGCGGCACCTATCCGGTGGAAACCACCCCGGGCTTCTTCCAGGCACTGCATCCGTTCATGCCGGCAACCTATGTGGTGAACGGGCTGCGGGCGCTGATTACCGGAGGCGTGGACGCCCGGATGTGGACCGCCGTCGCCGTCCTGGGAATCCTCACGGCAGTATGCGTGGCCGTGAGCTCGCTCAGCGCCGGCCGCCAGCGGATGTGGACCATCAAGCGGCTGCACCCGGAGCTGCACCTCTAAGATCAAAGGGAACCACCGGAGAAACAAAGGACTCATTGCATGCCACGGGTATCAGGCACCAAGCGGTCGATCCTGGACGCCGCTTTGGAGCTGGCGTCGCTGAACGGGATCACCGGCACCACCATGGAAGACGTAGCGGTGCGCGCCGGCGTGGCCAAGGGCAGCGTCTATTACAACTTCTCGTCCAAGGACAAGCTCTTCGAACAGCTCCTCCTGGACGGAATCGGGGCGCTGGCGGAAACGCTGCGGCAGTCTCGGGACGGGAAAACAGGCGGGCAGGCCCTGGCCTCCATGGTCACTGCAATGCTGGAGCTCATTTCCGGGAACCAGCCCCTGGCCAAGCTGATTGCCGCGGAGATCTTCCGGACGGACAGGTCCTGGCAGACCCACCTGCAAACTGTGCGGCGGGAAGCGCTGGCGGAAATCGTGACGGTGATCCGGGAAACCCACCCGGAACGTCCGGACGCTGAGCTGATGGCGGGCACCATCTTCGGAGCCGTGCTGGTGGGCGGCATCGAGTGGCTGGCCTTCTCCCCCGAACGCAGTGTGGAGGAAGTGTCCGCGTCGGTGCTCTTTACCCTCTCGGGACGGCTCACTGCCTGAGCCTTCCCCTCATCGAGATAACAGAAAGTGCACGTATCAAGCCTGATACGTGCACTTTCTGTTATCTCGATGGGTGGGGCTAGCTGCTGAGGATCAGCGTCTCCGGCCCGTTCTGCCGGGCGGCGCCGGCGGCCAGCAGCCGGTCCAGCACTTTGGCCAGGGCGGTCATCGAGTCATCGACCTCCAGCTGCACCGGGTACTGATAGGCCAGCATGGCCAGCAGCGATTCAACCGCAGCTTCCGCCTCGGTCTCCTCCAGCGACGTGTCCCAGCCCAGCAGCACGTCCGCCGGGGCGTCCGTGCGCTCGGAGGTGTAGCTCACCGCAAATGCGGCAATTTTTCCGCCTTCGTGCTTCGGTTTGTCCCTGAGCACCACGGCACCCGAGGCGCCGGTGGCCTCGTGGAGCAGCATCTGCTGGGCGCGGCCAAGTCCCATGTCCGCCCGGTCCCAGTCGTGGACAGCGTTGTAGAAGTCGGCGACGGCGCGGGTCAGTTCAACCGAACCGGTTGCCGCTTCCTCCAGCTGCGGTCCGTGGTCCTCGAAGACGGGCAGCTTGAGCTTGCCCGGTTCAACGATCACTGACCGCGAGCGCTGGATCGGTTCCAGGCCGGCAGCGGCGGAGAACGCCGCGCCCGCGGAGTCCGGCGCCACCTTGGCACGAAGCCTGGTAACGCCCGACGGCGCGTTCTCGGCTTCCTTGCGCAGCATGCCCAGCAGGGTGGAGCCCAGGCCGGCACGCCGGTTGTCCCGTGCCACCTCTATGTACGCCCATAGCCGGTCCGGGTGCAGGCTGGTCTCGTAGACCACCCCGGCAGCCACCGGCACGCCGTCGTCCTCCGCCACGATGCAGCGGCTCCACGGCTCGTTCGCCGAGGGACGCAGAACGGAGCGGAACTGTGCGGCTTCACCGGTCTCTGGGTCGCCCCAGAGCTGGATCAGGGCGAGGTCGTCGTCCTCACGCCATTCGCGGAAAGAGATGGCCATTACGCGCCGATCAGCCGTTCGGCCAGGTAACCCTGTACCTTGTCCAGGCTCACGCGCTCCTGGGCCATGGTGTCCCGCTCGCGGACGGTGACGGCCTGGTCTTCGAGCGTGTCGAAGTCCACCGTGATGCAGAACGGCGTGCCGATCTCATCCTGGCGGCGGTAGCGGCGGCCAATGGCGCCGGCGTCGTCGAAGTCGATGTTCCAGTTCCGGCGCAGCTGGGCGGCCAGTTCCTTGGCCTTCGGGGACAGGTCCTCGTTGCGGCTGAGCGGCAGCACGGCTGCCTTGACCGGGGCCAGGCGCGGGTCGAGGCGCAGCACGGTCCGCTTGTCCACGCCGCCCTTGGCGTTGGGTGCCTCGTCCTCGGTGTAGGCGTCCACCAGGAATGCCATGAAGGACCGGGTCAGGCCGGCGGCGGGCTCAATCACGTACGGGGTGAACCGCTCGTTGGTGGCCTGGTTGAAGTAGCTCAGGTCCGTGCCGGAGTGCTTGGAGTGCGTGCCCAGGTCAAAGTCGGTGCGGTTGGCGATGCCTTCCAGCTCGCCCCACTCCGAACCCTGGAAACCGAAGCGGTACTCGATGTCCGTGGTGCCCTTGGAGTAGTGGCTCAGCTTCTCCAGCGGGTGCTCGAACAGGCGCAGGTTCTCCAGGTTGATGCCCAGGTCCGTGTACCAGTTCTTCCGGGTTTCAATCCAGTACTTATGCCATTCCTCGTCCGTGCCCGGCTCGACGAAGAATTCCATTTCCATCTGCTCGAACTCACGGGTGCGGAAGATGAAGTTGCCCGGGGTGATCTCGTTGCGGAAGCTCTTGCCGATCTGGCCGATGCCGAACGGCGGCTTCTTGCGGGAGGTGGTGAGCACGTTGTTGAAGTTCACGAAGATGCCCTGCGCGGTTTCCGGGCGCAGGTAGTGCATGCCTTCTTCGCTGGCCACCGGGCCAAGGAAGGTCTTAAGCAGGCCGGAGAATTCCTGCGGTTCGGTCCACTGGCCCTTGGTGCCGCAGTTGGCGCAGGCGATGTCCGCCAGGCCGTTTTCAGGCGCGCGGCCCTTCTTCTCTTCGTATTCCTCTTCGAGGTGGTCCGCACGGTAGCGCTTGTGGCAGCTGAGGCACTCGACCAGCGGGTCGGAGAAGACCTCGACGTGGCCTGAGGCTTCCCACACGGCGCGCGGCAGGATGACCGCGGAATCCAGGCCGACGACGTCGTCGCGTCCGCGGACCATGGACTGCCACCACTGCTTCTTGATGTTTTCCTTCAGCTCGACGCCGAGGGGCCCGTAATCCCAGGCGGAACGCGAACCACCGTAGATCTCACCCGACTGGAAGACGAAGCCCCTGCGCTTGGCCAGGGAGATGATCGGATCCAGTTTGGATTTGGTCGAAGCCATGTGAATGGTACCGCCGTTCTTTCTGCTCACGCAGGCCGCTGGGTGCGGTCCGCTTTTGATCCCGTTCCGCCTCGCTTTCCGGCGCGGAAGTGCGCAGGTGCGGGCCGGAGGGCAAAACCTATAGATACCAGCTTAAGGTCACGGCGGCGAAAGCCGGCTACCCGTTGCGCCGCCGCGCCCACGGCCGGAATCCGGGCATGTTCCAGGGCAGCGTGGCTACCACGATTGCAACCAGGGTCAGGGCGGTGCCCAGCACCGTTGCCGCGACGACGGCGGAGCCCGGGGCGGGGAGGAAAAGGTCCAGCAGGAGGGACCCCACCAGCTGCCCGCCGATCAGGCCAAGGCTGGTCAGCAGGACGCCGAGTGTCTTCACGAGCATGGCGCTGACGCCAATGAAGACACAGCCCATCACGCCGCCCAGGTAATACCACCAGGTGTCCGGCAGCGGATTGCCGAATCCGGAGACCGCCACCTTCACCAGCCACACCACCAGCAGGGCGGTGAATCCGGAGACAAAGTTCATCAGGGTTGCCGTGATGGGCGTGCCGTAGTGCATTCCCGTGGTCCCGTTCATGGCCTGCTGGAAGCTCATGGCCATGCCGGCACTCAGCGGCAGCAGCACGGTCAGCAGCCAGTCCGCGCCGCCCCCGCTGCCGGAGAGCTTGGGACTCACCGCCCACGCGACGGCGGCGATGGTCAGCACGGCCCCCACTACCCGCATGATGGTCAGGGTTTTCTTGCCGCCGGGACCAATGCCCATCCGGTCCACCACCAGCCCGGTCAGGGTTTGTCCGGCAACCGTGGCTACGGTGAACACGGCAACACCCAGTACGGCTATGGTCAGTGTCTGCGTGAGTACGAACCAGGCGCCAATGACGCCGGCAAGGATGTAGATCCGCGGAAAGCGCCTCTCCCGGAGCGCGGGCAGGATTTGCCCGAAGCCGGCCCGTCCGCGCGGAAACACGGCCGTGACGAGGATCATCACGGCGAGCCCGGTGCCGAAGCTCACCAGCGCGGCGGCGAGGGAATCATCCAGGGCAACGCCGAGGGCACCATTGATACGGGACTGGGCGGGAATGGCCACCCCGGAGGCGAGAGCTAGTGGCAGACCGACGGAGACAGGGATACGGGCAGGCTGTGGCACCGTTTCACATTACTCCCGCTTCGGCACCCCGCCTGTCCCCGCCCCGATTTCCGCAGCCTGCACCCCCGGGCCCCGTAACGGCGTCGGGCGCTTTCTCCGGCAGAATAGGTTCCATGAGCTCAACCGATCCCCAGGACCTTCCCATCCGTGACGACATGATCCGCCTTGGCCAGGCACTGAAACTCGCCAGCCTTGCCGAGGACGGCATTGAGGCCAAGGAACTGATCGAGAACGGCCTGGTGAAGGTCAACGGAGACATCGAGGAGCGCCGCGGCCGGCAGCTCCACGCCGGGGACACCATCGAGGTGAACGGCGAGGCCGTGCGGATCGTCTCCGGCGAATAGAACCTACCGGGAACCGAGGACTGTGTGGGTGAGGAATTCCCGCACGTGTCCGAGTTCCTGCATATTGATGCTGTGCCCCATGCCGGCGTAGAGCACCTTGGTCAGCTTGGTATGGCCGTTCAGCCAGGCGTGGGTGTATTCGATGCGCTCGGCGTCGATCACCGGATCCGCCTGGTCCCGTCCCCAGAAGAACGGCACCTTTAGCGCCGCCAGCTCCTCGTCGTGGAAGAAGCCGTTTCCTTCGGCCGGCACCACAAAACCGGAAAGCCCGACGACGGCGGCGAACTCCTCGGGCCGGTGGCGCATCAGCGTGCTGGCCACGGCCATTCCCATGGAGAAGCCGAGCAGGCTCACACTCGAGTGCTGTTCCCTGAGGCCGTCGAGCCAGTCCGAGACGTCCTGGACTGCCGCAACCACCCGGTCCACCGAATAATCCGGTTCGTGCATCAGCGGGAACCAGGAGTAGCCCGGACCCAGCGCCTGGGGTGCGCGGACGGAGGCGATGGTGAACTCCTGCGGCAGGTACTGCGCCAGGCCCATGAGGTCTTCCTCGTTGGCCAGGTAGCCGTGGAAGAGCACCAGCAGCGGGGTTCCGGCCCGCTCTTCCTCCGGCTTGGAGAAGAGCACAACAGGGTTCCAGGGAGAGTTGTTCGTCATAAATTCCATTCTGGCATGCGGCTCTTCCAACCTACGGTCGCGTAGCCAGGCCCTCAGGGGCAATCATGGTTCGGTGACCGAAAATGCCCAGCTCCCCTCCGTGCCATCCGATCCCCAGAACCATTCCGAGCCGCCGGTGCAGCCCGCCCAGCAGCAGGGACACCCGGACCACCCCTTCAACCGCTACGTGGCGCTGGGCGACTCGTTCACGGAGGGGATCGGCGATCCGAGCCCGGAAAGCCCGGGAGGGCACCGCGGCTGGGCCGACCGGCTGGCAGAGGAACTCGCCGCCGGGCATGACGACTTCGCCTACGCGAACCTGGCCATCCGCGGACGCCTGCTGAACCAGATTGTTGCCGAGCAGGTTCAGCCGGCCATCGACCTGAAGCCGGACCTGGTGACCATCTGCGCCGGCGGCAATGACGTCATCCGGCCGGGCGGGGATCCGGACCGGCTCGCCGAAACCATGGACGGCACCATCGCGCGGCTGCGGGAGACCGGCGCCACGGTGGTGCTCTTCACCGGCCCGGACATCGGAGCCACCCCGGTACTGGGAAGCGTCCGCGGCCGGGTGGCCATCTACAACGAAAACCTGCGGACAGTGGCCATGCGGCACGACGCCGTCATCGCGGACATGTGGGCGCTGCGGGAGCTGAGCAACCAGCAGATGTGGGCCCCGGACCGGCTGCACTTCTCCCCCATGGGACACCAGACCATTGCGGCCATGGTGCTGGAGACGCTCAGTGTTCCGCACACCCTGGAACCGGCACGGGTGAAGGAACTGCCGCCCAAGAACTGGCGGACGGCACGTTCCGAGGACCTGTTCTGGGCCCGTGAATACCTGATGCCGTGGGTGATGCGGCGGGTCCGCCGCCGCTCCTCCGGCGACGGCATCTCACCCAAGCGCCCGGACGCCGGCCCGTTCTTCGGAAAGCGGATGCCGCAGGGCTCCTCCGAGGCTGCCGGGGCGCAAACCGCCGGCGCCGGGCCTGCGGGCCAGGGCTAGGTTCCTCCGCGGAGCAGGCGCCTAGCCGAAGAAATCCTTCCGCAGCACGTCCCCGAGCTGGAGCACGTCGGTGAGGAACCCGTCGTGTCCAATGGGCGCGCTGATCAGGTGCACGCGGTTCTCGCCGGGAAGCGCGGCTGCCAGTTCGTAGGACTGTTCCGGGAAATACAGCCGGTCCGAGTCCACCGCGGCCACGAGGAACTGAGCCCGGACAGCGGCAAGCGCTTCGCTCAGGCTGCCCCGGCCCCGGGTGACATCGTGGCTCATCAGCGCCTCGGTGAGGATGACGTAGCTGTTGGCGTCGAACCTTCCTGCGAGCTTTGTCCCCTGGTGGTCCAGGTAGCTCTCCACCTGGTAGCGGCCGCGTTCTGCCGGGAGGGCAGCACCGAGCGGGTCCTCCCCCGGCTGCGGCGTCCGGCCGAACCGGTACTGAAGTTCGGCCTCGGACCGGTAGGTAATGTGCGCAATCCGCCGCGCCAGGCCCAGTCCCGCCACGGGGGCACGGCCGTTGTAGTAGTCCCCGCCGTTGTAGTCCGGGTCCAAACGGATTGCCGCCACCTGCGCCTGGGCAAAGGCGATCTGCTCACCGGTGCTGGCCGCCGTCGCTGCTATCACCGCGCACCGGGCCACCCGTTCGGGTTCCGTTACCGCCCACTCGAGTGCCCGGGCGCCGCCGAGCGATCCGCCCAGCACCGTGTGCCAGCGCCGGATGCCCAGCTGGTCCGCCAGCCGGGCTTCGGCGTGCACGGAATCCCGAATGGTCACGAACGGAAAGCGCGAACCCCACGGCAGTCCGTCCGGATCCGCGGACCCCGGCCCGGTGGAACCGTAACAACCCCCGAGCATGTTGATGGAGACAACGAAGAAGCGGTCGGTGTCGATGGTCTTCCCCGGGCCGACCAGTCCGTCCCACCAGCCCGGCTCATCCGAACTGCCTTGCGCAACGTGAGTACTCCCCGTCAAGGCATGCGGAACAAGGACGGCGTTGGACGCGTCGCTGTTCAGCTCGCCCCAGGTTTCGTAGCCCAGCACAACGTCCGGAAGGACACCGCCGGTTTCGAGTTTGAGGTCACCGATGGGGGCGTACCGCAGCACCCCGTCAAGAACGCGGACAGGGTGCTGCGGTGCAGGCGGGTAGGTGGTCACGCTGTACTTCATGCTCCCTTGGCGGCGCGGAAACCGGCATCGAGATCCGCAATGATGTCATCGATGTGCTCAAGGCCAACCGAGAGGCGGACCAGCCCCGGGCTGACGCCCGCCGCCGCCTGGGCCTCGGCCCCGAGCTGGCTGTGGGTCGTGGACGCCGGGTGGATCACCAGGGAGCGCACGTCCCCCACGTTGGCCACGTGCGAGTGCAGTTCGAGCCCATCGACGAAGCGCTTGCCTGCTTCCACACCGCCTTCAATTTCAAAGGACACAATCGCTCCGGTTCCCCGGGGACCGTACTTGCGTCCCCTCTCGTACCACGGGCTCGACTCAAGCCCTGCGTACGCAACCGAGATAACGTCGTCGTGCGCTTCAAGCCACTGCGCGACGGCGACGGCGTTTTCGACGTGCCGCTCCACGCGCAGGCTGAGGGTCTCCAGCCCCTGGGCGAGGAGGAACGCATTGAACGGAGACAGCGCCGAACCGAGGTCCCGGAGCAGCTGGACCCGGGCCTTGAGGATGTAGGCCAGGTTGGCCCCGAGGACGCCGCCGGCGCCGAGGTCCCTCGCGTAGACGAGTCCGTTGTAGCTCTCGTCAGGGGTGTTGAAGCCGGGGAACTTCTCCGGGTCCGCACCAAAGTCGAAGTTTCCGGAGTCCACGATCACGCCGGCAATAACGGTGCCGTGCCCGCCGAGGTACTTGGTGGCCGAGTGCACCACGATGTCCGCTCCCCATTCAATGGGACGGATCAGGTACGGAGTGGAGAGCGTGTTGTCCACGATTAGCGGGACGCCTGCCTCATGCGCCGCGCCGGAAATCCCCTCAATGTCCAGGACGTCCTGGCGGGGATTGGACACCACCTCGCCGAAGAAGGCCTTGGTGTTGGGCCGCACCGCTTCGCGCCACTGGTCGAGGTTGTCCGGGTCAGCAACAAACGTGACGTCGATGCCGAACTTCTTCAGCGTCTGCTTGAAGAGGTTGTACGTGCCCCCGTAAAGGCTGGGGCTGGCCACAATGTGGTCGCCGGCCTGGGCGAGGTTCAGGATGGCGTACGTTTCGGCTGCCTGGCCGGAGGCGAGCAGCAGCGCTCCGAGGCCCCCCTCCAGGGACGCAATGCGGTTCTCCACCGCTTCCTGGGTGGGGTTGCCGATCCGGGTGTAGATCGGTTCGAGTTCCGCCAGCGCGAACCGGTTGGCTGCCGCTTCGGCGCTGGGAAAGACGAAGGACGAGGTTTGGTAGATGGGCAGGGCGCGGGCGCCGGTTACGGCGTCGGGCTCCTGACCTGCATGGATCTGGCGTGTTTCGAAGGACCAGTTGGCAGACATTGTGTGCTCCCTTTATGACCAGGGGCCCCACAGGGTCGAGTCCGGGATACTCCGGAGCGACACGTGTGGCCCGCGCTTGCCGGTACGCCTGTTTGCGTACGGCCAGGTCTTCACCCGGGGCACCCCACCGCGGTTGGAGGGTTGCCGGCCAGCAAGCCGGGGCTATCTGCTGGCACTCATGACCTGTACCAATAGAACCAACGCTCCGGCAGTTGTGCAACCCATATGACGCAGCGTGAAAGTGCCGCATTACGGCGCTTAGGCTTGCCTTAGTCGAGACACAGGTCACAACGTGCCAAGATGTTCGCATGCGCCTGGATCACGTCTCTTACGCCTGCGAATCCGACGGCCTGCTGGCCACCACGGAACGCATTGCTGCTGCCCTGGGAACTGACTTCGTCAAAGGCGGAGTCCATCCCCGTTTCGGTACCCGCAACATGATCCTCCCGCTGGCCAACCACCAGTATGTTGAGGTTGTTGAAGTACTGAACCACCCCGCCTCGGACAAGGCCCCGTTTGGACAAGCCGTCCGTGCACGCTCCGACGCCGGCGGCGGCTGGATGGGCTGGTGTGTTGCCGTTGAGGACCTTGCTCCCTTCGAAGAACGCCTTGGCCGCTCCTCCGTCCCCGGCAACCGCAAGTTCCCCGACGGACAGGAACTCACCTGGCGGCAGATCGGCATCAACGGGCTGATCGCCGACCCGCAGGTTCCCTACATGCTCCGCTGGGATGAGGACAAGGCAGACCTTCACCCCTCCCGTGCCCTGGAAGGCACCGTCTCGCTGCAGTCGCTCACCATTGCCGGCTCGGCCGCACGGGTGACCGAGTGGCTGGGCATGCCCGTCGAAAAGCCGCTCGAGTCCGTGGATGTCACCTGGGTCTCTCCCAAGGGCACCCCCGGCATCATGTCCGTCACCTTTGCCACCGAGAAGGGTCTCGTCGAGATCTAGTTCTAGCTCCGGTCTGCGGTTCTGCTGCCAGTTGCAGCTGGCAGCAGAACCGCAAACCAGTCGGCTCCCTGTCATCCACATTTGGGGCCAGGACACTGGTGGGATTGCTTGCCTGCCCGTAGAGCTACGGAATGGATGCAGAACTTTTATTCGTAGCCGACGGTCATGCCGGACTGGGCAAGCCACTGTCCGAACGTTGCCTGGCCGGGGAACTGGTTCGTCTGAGGCGCGGCGTTTACGTCGACGCTGTCGCATGGGGCCGGTTGCCTCCCCGGGAGCGTGAACGGCTAAGGATACTGGCGGCTGTCGAGTCCGCCGTGGGGACCCGCGTCCTGGTACAGGAGACGGCAGCAGTCATTTGGGGCATTCCCGTCGTCGGTGCGTTGCCTGAGATTCTGCTTCTGGCATCCACCCGTTCGCACGGCCGGCGCCGGGGCGACCTGCGTTGGACCAGGCGGAAACTGCTGGATCCACTGGTTGTGTATGCCGGGGTGGAACTCACGTCCCGCGCGCAGACCGTTATTGACATGGCCGCCTATCTGCCCTTTGAACGGGCCCTTCCAGCTATGGACCATGCCCTCCGTCCTGACATGTTGAAAGGGTTCTCTCCGCTCAGCAAAGATGACCTTCGCCTTGTTGCAGGCAGGCTTCCGGATTCCGCCAAACGTAGCCGGGCATTACGGGTCCTGGAGTTCGCTGACGCCCGCTCTGAATCACCGGGTGAGTCGTTCTCCCGAGCTATCCTCCGCCGGCATGGGTTTCCAGCACCGGAACTGCAGCAGGAATTCCGGTCCCCCGGCGGAAAACTCCTCGGCCGCACTGACTTCTTTTGGCGCGAACACAGACTGGTCGGCGAATTCGACGGTGCTGTGAAGTACGGACGAAACGTTGGGGATCCCCGCACCCAAACAATGCAGCCGTCCTGGGAGACGCTCGTTCGGGAGAAGCGGCGTGAAGACGCCATTCGGGCGACTGGTGTGGGATTCGTGCGATGGTCCTGGACCGATCTCCAAGGTTCACCGCAGAATCCCGACGGACTGGTCCAGCGGCTGGTGAGGGCGGGTCTGCCCCGAAAACGACGTCGATGATCCCGCTGCCAGTTCCGATATCCGCTCACGACTGGCAGTTCTGCTGCCGGTTCTAACCGGGAGCAGAACTGCTAGGCGGTCGATTCCGTGGAAACCGGCAGCAGAACCGGCAGGCTACCGGACGAAGGCACGAAGCAGGTCCGCGTTCAAACCGCGGACGACGGCGGGATCCACCTTGAGCACCCGGCGGTCGTAGGTGAGCAGCCCGTTGACCTCATCCTCGACGTCGGTGAGCTGGGTGTAGACGGTGGCGGCAAGGCCTTCCCGCAGAGCCGGCTCGATCTGTTCGCGGTGCAGTGCCGTGAACGCTTTCTCGAGCTCGGCCCGGCTGCGCAGGGTTTTGCCGTAGCCAAAGACTTTGGTGTTCCAGGTGTGTCCTTCGACGGGGAGGCTGAAGCCGCCGTACTCGGAGAGGACGATGACCCGCGGGTCCCGCTGCCACCGCCGGCGGATATGGAAGGGAACGGCGTACACGTGCAGACTCTTGGCGTCGCCGGCACCCTGGTCATGCCAACCGCTGGCATGGTCAATGGTCCGGGTAGCATCCAGCTCCCGGAGCTCAGCAGCGACGTCGGCGGCGTCGAACTGGCCCCAACCCTCGTTGAACGGAACCCAGACGGCGATGCTGGGAACGCTCCGGAGCAGCCCAACGGTCTCCCGCACTTCACGGCGGAACGCCTCGCGGCCGGAGGCGTCGCTGCGGCCGAACTTCGCATACCGGCGGTCGCTCCTGCTTCCCCGGCCCGGCAGCGGCACAGGTTCAGGCGCCCGCCCATCCCCCATTCCGCCGTTCACCATGTCCTGCCAGACCAGCATGCCCAGCCGGTCGCAGTGGTGGTACCAGCGCAGCGGCTCGATCTTGATGTGCTTGCGCAGCATCGTGAAGCCTAGGTCCCTGGCCGTCTGGATGTCGAACACCATGGCATCGTCCGAAGGCGGCGTGTACAGCCCGTCCGGCCAGTAGCCCTGATCCAGCAGGCCGGCGTGCAGGTAGGGTTTGCCGTTGAGCAGCAGGCGCTTGTGTCCGGCGGGATCAATACCGGTGCCGAACGTCCGCAGACCAAAGTAGGACCTGACCTCGTCCGCGCCAAAGCGAACCCGGACGTCGTAGAGGAACGGATCCTCCGGACTCCACAGCCGTGGGTCTGGCAGGGCCAGCCGGAGCGGCTGCCCCGGGACGAAGGCCGCCGCTGCGACTTCGGTGCCACCGGTAAAGACCGCCACCTCGCCGGAGATTTTCGGTCCGGCCTCCGGCCTCGGTTCGGCGGGCGGCCTCGGTCCGGCCTCCGGGCTCAGTTCGGCAGGCGGATTCCGTTCGGTCTCCGTTTCCCGCCCGGTTTCCGCACCCGGACCAGCAGCAGCACCGTCAATCGACACAGTGATTTCGACGCCGTCGAGCGAGTCCAGCGGAGTCAGCACCACATCGCGAATCCAGGTTTCCGGGACCCGTTCCAGCCAGACCGTCTGCCAGATCCCGGACTGCGCCGTGTACCAGATTCCTCCGCGGTCCAGCTTCTGCTTGCCGCGTGATGCCCCGTTCGTCTCACTGCCGTCCAGGACCCGCACCACAATCTCCTGCCCGGCAGCCTCCCCGGTTTCCGCGGCAGCCGCGGCTCCAGCACGCCCGTTATGCACGGCCTCCGCGCCAGGAGGACCATCATCCAGCATCGCGGTGATGTCCAGGGCGAAAGGAAGGTAGCCGCCGTCGTGCTCCCCCGCTTTCCGTCCGTTGACCAGGACGGTGCAGGACTGGTCCACGGCTCCGAAGTGCAGCAGAACCCGGCCTCCCCGGCCCGCCGGTGCCTCGAAGGTGCGACGGTACCAGAGCGCTTGGTCCGGCTGCAGCTGGCGGTCGACGCCGGACAGCGGCGCCTCGGGCGAGAATGGCACCAGGATCCTGCCGTCCCAGGACGCTGGCGGGTCCGCCTGGGCTGCGGGGGTGATGGCGTAGTCCCAGTACCCGTTGAGGTTCAGCCAGTTTCCGCGCGCAAGCTGGGGCCGCGGATAGTCGGGCAGGACGTTCTGCGGGTCCAGGGCTTCTCCCCAGGGTGTCAGCAATGCCATGAAGGCGTCAGTCTCCAATTCCAATGGCGGATCCAAACAGGGCGAACCCAACGAACCCGGCGATGTCCACGAGCGCGTGGGCAATGACCAGCGGCATCACCCGCTTCGTCTTGTAATAGGCGTACCCGAACAGCAGTCCCATCAGGAAGTTTCCGATTCCGGGGCCGATTCCCTGGTACAGGTGGTAACTGGCCCGGATGAGTGCGCTGGTGATGATCATCGCCGGTACCGACCATCCCAGGGCGTGCAGCCGGGTAAAGAGGTAACCCACCACAATGACTTCCTCCAGGACGGCATGCCGCATCGCGGACAGCACCAGGACCGGAAGCGTCCACCAGTACGTGTCCAGGGCCGCCGGGACGATTGCGGTGGTGATGCCCGTCGCCCGCCCTGCCGCATAGACGCCGAGCGTACCCACGCCGATGACGGCCGCCAGTGCAAACCCCAGCCCGAAATCCAGCACCGGACGGGAGAACGTGAAGCCGATCCGGCGGAAGGCCGAGCGTCCGGGCTCGGTCAGCAGGAAAAGGACCAGCGCCACCGGGACCAGTGAGAAGAAAATTCCCAGCAGCTGGTACACCAGGTCAAACACGGCCCTGTCATCCAGGACCGGGTTGAGCGTGGTGGTCTGTCCCTGCAGCGGCCCCTGGGTCATCTTGTCCAGCAGGCGCACGACGGCGTACACGCCTGACTGCCCCAGGGAAAGTCCCAGCACAATCAGGATTTCGACCGTGATCCTGCGCCGAGTCCCGGCATCGGGCACAGCATCAGCAGAGGCGGTAGGCATGTGCCTATTGTGCCTGATCACCCTCGCGGGCCGTTCATCCCCCACTTGCGGATTACCACCCGGTGCATTTCACTGGTTGAAATGCCAGTACCGCTGTGCGGCATTTGACGGTTCGGCGGGCAATGCCGGCAGCACACAGACAGGATGACGTTTTGGTTCTCTTTTCTCAGGAATCCGCCCCCGGCACGGTCCGCACCGTCAACGTTGGCACAGGGCCCCTGGAGCCCGGGGAGATCCTGGCCGTGGCCCGCGGAGGTGCCCGTGTGGCGCTGACTGCCGAGTCCCTGGCGGGCATGCGGTCCTCACGTTCAGTGATCGAATCACTTGCCGCAGACTCGAAGCCCCACTACGGCGTCTCCACGGGATTCGGGGCACTGGCGACGAAACAGATACCTCCCAGCCAGCGCACGGTCCTGCAGCGCTCGCTCGTGCGCAGCCATGCGGCGTCGTCCGGCCAGGAGGTGGACCGGGAGGTGATTCGAGCACTGATGCTCAACCGGCTTTCCACCCTCGCTACCGGACGCACAGGTGTCCGCCCGGAAGTTGCATCGGCTTATGCCGATCTGCTCAACGCAGGCATCACTCCCGTCATTGGCGAGTACGGTTCGCTCGGCTGCTCCGGTGACCTGGCCCCGCTGTCCCACTGCGCGCTGGCGCTCATGGGCGAGGGCAGGGTGCGCGACGCCGACGGGAAGGAACTGGAGGCCTCCGCGGCACTGGCGGCGGCTGGCTTGGAACCCCTGGAACTGCAGGAGAAGGAAGGCCTGGCGCTGATCAACGGCACTGACGGCATGCTTGGCATGCTCACCCTGGCCATCGCGGACCTGCACCGGCTGCTGACGGTTGCGGACATCGCGGCGGCAATGAGCGTTGAGGGCCTGCTGGGGACCGACGCCGTGTTCGCCGCTGACCTCCAGGCGCTCCGTCCGCAGCCCGGACAGGCAGAGTCCGCTGAGAACATCCGGACGGTCCTGCGCGGATCCGTGCTGGTGGAGGAACAGAAAACCGGAGAGTTCACCCGGGTGCAGGACGCCTACTCCCTGCGCTGCGCTCCGCAGGTCCATGGGGCGGCCCGGTCCACCCTGGCGCATGCCGAGCACGTGGCGGCATGTGAGCGGGCCTCCGCCGTGGACAACCCGGTGGTGACCCCGGACGGCCGGGTTGAGTCCAACGGCAACTTCCACGGCGCTCCCGTGGGCTACGTCCTGGATTTCATCGCAATCGCCGTCGCGGACCTTGCCTCCATGAGCGAGCGGCGCACCGACCGGTTCCTGGACCGCAACCGCAGCCACGGACTGAATGCTTTCCTTGCCCATGACCCCGGCGTGGACTCCGGGCACATGATTGCCCAGTACACCCAGGCCGGAATCGTCTCCGAGCTCAAACGGCTCGCCGTACCAGCATCAGTGGACTCGATTCCGTCCTCCGCCATGCAGGAAGACCACGTTTCAATGGGATGGGCGGCCGGACTGAAGCTCCGCAAAGCCCTGGATGGGCTCACCCGGGTCCTGGCCGTGGAAATTCTCACCTCGGCACGGGCCCTGGATATGCGCGACGGCGGCCTTCACTCCTCCCGCAGCGCGCCGGTCTCCGCGGCAGTCCGTGCTGCCGTCCGGTCCGTCGTGGACGGGCCGGGACCCGACCGGTACCTGGCACCCGAGATTGAGGCTGTGTACCGGCTGGTGGCGGACGGATCCCTCGTTACTGCCGCAAACGCTGTACTGGAGGCTCCTCTCCACTAGGCTGCAGGCATGAATTCGCCACGTACCCCGGACTCCACCGGCGCATCAGGAGACGAAGTACGCGTCACGGCAGTGGTGCGCGGCGTGGTCCAGGGTGTCGGCTTCCGGTACCGGGTACTCCGGCAGGCAGCGAAGCTGAATCTGACCGGGTCCGCGGTGAACCAGCCGGACGGCTCCGTGGTGATTACTGCCGAAGGGCTGCCGTCCGCAGTGGACGGGCTCCTGGAGTGGGTTCGCTCCCCCGCTGCGCCGGGCGTGGTCGAGAGCGTCGAGGAACACCATTCACCGGCAACGGGAGAGTTCAGCAGCTTCGACGCCGGGTAACCGCCTTTGGAGACCGCCGGGAAATTGAGGCGGGTCCGCAGGCCGGCGACCCGGGAATGAAAGCCCCCGGATGAGAGGAACAAAGACCCCGGACATGAAGAACGCCGGCAGACTGTGGGGTTGGTTGGGGGGAACAACCCTAGTCTGCCGGCGCCGGATAGTTCACTACGCTATCCATTCATCACTCGCACCCTTATGAGGTAATAACTACGTTAGGACAGGGGTCTGGAAAGCTCCTGTCAGCAAGCTGGCAACTTCCTGAGAGTGGCAGGAGGCCTACGCTGCGCGCTTCATATCCTGGGCTGCTGCGGGGCCCCTGCAGGCCTGATGTGCGGTCTCGCTGCCCGGCCCCTTTCCGGAAGAAGCTGCCTTCTTTGCAGCCGGAGCCGCGGTCTTTTTGCCGCTTCCCTTGCCGCCGGCCTGAGCCGAAGCCTGCTTGCCGCCCTGGCTGTTCGCCTGGACCGGGCGAGGCTTGCTGCCCTTCTTCTTTTTGGACGAAGCTCTCTTGTTCACCACTGACTTGCCTGCGGACGTATTCTTCGCGGCCTGGGTCGTGGCCTCGGGGGCAGGCGCATCGGGTGTGCCCGCAGCCTTCGCGGGGAGGTGGGGTGCAGCCGCGGCCGGCGCTGGATCAGCGTGCGCAGCGACGGCAGGAACAGCAAACGCGGAGGCGCCCCCGGCGCCATGCCTGCGCCCCAGCAGCTCGCGGGCAAATGCACCTTCGGCACCGGGTTCACGGAGAACCGGGACGGCGGCAGCCACCTGCGCGGTGTCTGCGGCCCACGGGGACACTGCCGGACGGGTTCCGGGACGCGCCGGGGTGAGGGCCGCGCGGATTTCTTCGGCAGCAAACCGGGTCGCATCAATGAACGCTGCAGCAGCTGCATCTTCGGGTGAATGTTCAACCCTGCGCACGGCGGAGCGCTTCAGAAGCCGGTACGCAGCGGAAACCACCACAAGGATTGCCACGCCCGTTCCATACATCATGGCCAGGGACAGGGCCAGGGAAGTCGTCCCGCCGGAGAAGGATCCATACCCCGCGACTGCCAGGACAAGCCACACCAGGCTCACCACGGTAATCACGGAACGGGCTTTGACGTAGAAGGGACGCTGCTGCACGCCCGCTAGCTGCGGCGGCATGATTTCTGGCACTGACGAGACCTCTCAAAAGCACAAACAGCAGGACTGAAATAGGAAATTGGCCGGAGCCGGCCTGCCCTTCAACTGTAGGTTTCCCGGGCCCTTCGATTGACCATTCCCGCGCCGTTTCCGCGATTCGTTATCCGTCTGGGATGAGAGATTCGTCACAGCCCCGTTCGCGCGGGGGAAAGTGCTTCAGACACGTCCAGGAAAGGCCGCTGGCCAAGCAGCTGCGCGGCGGCTAGTTCGGCTATACCGGACGAGGTTTGGAACCCATAGCCGCACTGTCCGGCCAGCCAGAAGAAGCCGGGAACGGCGTCGTCGAAACCCACCACGGGCACACCGTCAGCGGCCTGCGTGCGCAGCCCTGTCCAGGCTCGGACAACTCGTCCCAACTCAAGGCGGGTCAGCGAGTTGACCAGTCCTACCAGGTCTGCCACGTCCTCAGGCCGGTGCCTGGCGTCCTCCGGCGGGCTGGGAACCGCTTCGGACGGGGAGATCAGCACACCTTCAAGGTCCGGCCGGTAGTAGAAGTTGTCCAGCGCGCCTGCAACCATCGGACCGTCCGCAGCGGGCGGATTGCCGGCCTCGACTATTGCGGCGGTCCGCCGGTATGGCTGGAGTCCGCGCGGGCGGACTCCGAACAGGCCCGCCACTGAATCGGCCCAGGCACCGGCCGCGTTCACGACTACCGCCGCGCTGAAAGTGTCCCCGCCCGCAGAGACCAGCCACTCCCCCTCGCCGCGGCTGACGGCACCCACCCGGCGTCCGGTAAGGATACGGCCCCCGCCGGTCAGGATCCGGGCCCGGTGCCAATCCATCAGGATGTCCGTGTTGCAGGAGACGGATGTTGTGTCCAGCCCTGCGGCCTCAAAGCTGCCGGCGGCCAGTTCCGGGGCCAGGCCCATCGCCTCGGCGATGGTGATCGGGTGCATATGCCCGCTCGCCCTGTCCCGGACGTCCTCCTCGCGGCCCACGAGCATGAAGGACCTGGGCCGCAGGATCGGCTCAGGCAGGCCGGCCTCCAGTTCGCGGATCAGGGCAAGGGTGCGAACAGTGAGGTCCTGGACTACCGGCGGCCCGTAGCTGGGAATAAGCTGCCGCGCGGAGCGGGAGGACGTGTGGTAGCCAAGTTCGTTCTCGGCTTCCAGGAGCACGACGCCGGTCTCCCGGGCCAGGCGCGAGGCGAGGGAAAGTCCGGCGATGCCGCCGCCAATGATGAGTACGGGAATCTCATGCACCGGGCACCACCGTGAGGATCGTCGCGTCGTCGGCTTTTTCCCCAATCGCTTCCTGTCGGCGGCGGAGTTCGAGCATCAGCTGCTGCGCTCCAACGGGCGTTGATGCCGCCCGGAGGAAACTCCCGGGCCCATCCACCAGGCCCAGGTCCACCGCGCGCCACGCGCCGTCGGAGGCAAGGACCACGCGCCGCGGTGCGGGAAGCCGCACCAGGTGGGCGTGCTGCACCGCTTCCGGCTCACGCCGGGCAACCCAGAGTCGTCCCGGGGTATTGCGCAGCTCCCGGTCCCGGCGGAGCAGTTCCAGCGCCTGGTCAGGATTGGCGGGGTGTTCGCTGTGGACACGTTGGTCCGCAGGTTCGCTTGTCACGTGCACGACTGATCCGTCCTCCAGTTCCACTGCCGCGTGGCAGTCTGCCAATACCATCACGTCGACGCCGTCCGTGGTGAGCTGCGCTAGGGCCAGGGCCGCGCTGGGAAACCGTTTGTGCTCATTTCCGGCCCTCTCCTCGGCCACCCGGGCTACCCCGCGGAGGGCATCAGCCAGTACGCCTCCGGCCTCGGAACCGCTTTCGGGGCCCGGCTGGGCACCAGCGCTTTCGCTGAGCAGCAGGTCCAGGGTCCGGGCATACCAGGACGGGTTGGACGCTCCGGGGAGGTCCAGTTCCGGCAGCAGGGACGTTGCCCCGTCAATAACCCAGGCGCTGGCGGCTGCATAGCCGCAGGTGTCCTCCGTGACGTGCCCGTCCCCTTCGGTCTGGACACGGACGGAGTGACTCCAGGAAATGGGCATAGCCCATTCTGGCACGCGCCCTAGAGCCAGGAGAGGTCGTCCGTCAGGATCTCCATGAGGGTCTCCGAGCCCACCAGGTACAACCCGGGATGGCGCTGCGCGCCCGCAAGCAGGTTCGAGGCCATACACAGTGCCCAGCCCCGCGCCCGCAGCCAGACAGCTGGATCGGCGTCGTATTGGCCGTCCAGGGAGGTACGGAACGCGTGGCGTCCCGCGGCGTCGAACACCAGCCAGGCCGCGGCAAGGTCAGCGGCGGGATCTCCCGCAGTGAGGTCGCCGAAGTCGATCACGGCCTGCAGGGTCCCGCTGCCTGAAATGAGATTGGCCGGGTGCAGGTCCCCGTGCAGCCATACCGGCCCAGAGTTCCAGCCCGGAAGTTCCAGCGCCTCTGCCCAGAGCTCCTCGACCCGGGCCGCGTGCGGCACCATCCCGGAGTGCAGCCGTTCCTGCACGGCCTGGTCCCGGGAGGCCAGCGGACCGCCAACGGCGGGATTACGGGGATAGTCCGGCGGGGCCGGTTTATGGAAGGCATTGAGGAACGCTGCCAGCGGAGCCGCCAGCGTCACGTTGCGGTCCCTGGGCTGCAGGGACACATCGAGTCCGTCATACCAGGAGCTGATGCTCCAGGGGTAGGGATACGGTTCCTGGGGCACCCCGCAGTAAATCGGCACGGAGGTTGCCGTTGCCAGTCCGGCGGTAAGCAGAGGCAGCCACTGCTGCTCTTTGGCCATCAGCTCGGCGGCCTCATCCCGCCGGGGAAGGCGGACGGCATACTCGCGGCCCAGCCGGAAAACGTGGTTGACCCACCCGTCACCCACCGGAGTAACCGACTGGTCCGCCAGCTGGGGCTGCTGGGCCTGCAGCAAGCCGCGGACCAGCCCCGCATCAACCCGGAGCTGGGACGTTGGCATGCCTGGCACCCTACCTTGGCGCCGGGCGCAGCGGCAGGGCTGCAGACGCGGAACGGCCCCGGTTCCGGTGCATCGGGTGGGATTGACCGTCAGCACCGGCCCCGGGGCCGTTCCAGGTTTGGTGCAGCTAGGCGGAAACGCCCAGGCGTTCCAGGATCAGCTCCCGGACGCGGCCGGCGTCTGCCTGTCCGCGGGTTGCCTTCATGACCCCGCCGACGATCGCGCCGACGGCCTGGATCTTGCCGCCGCGGATCTTGTCCGCAACGTCCGGTGCTGCCGCGAGGGCGGCGTCGATGGCTTCGAGCAGGGCGCCGTCGTCGGAAACCACGGCCAGGCCGCGCTTTTCGATGACTTCCTCCGGGGTTCCTTCGCCGGCGAGGACGCCGTCGAGGACCTGGCGGGCCAGCTTGTCGTTGATCTTGCCGGCCTGGACCAGGCGGTCCAGCTCAACGATCAGCTCGGGCGTCACGCCGGTGTCCACCGGATCGACTTCGGCTTCCTTGGCGCGGCGGGCGACTTCGCCCATCCACCACTTGCGGGCCACCTGGGCGGAGGCGCCGGCTGCGATGGTCTCCTCGATGGCTTCCATCACGCCGGCATTGACGACGTCACGGAACTCCGCGTCGGAGTAGCCCCAGTCTGCCTTCAGGCGCTTGCGGCGCTCGGCAGGCGGCTCGGGCAGCCGGGAGCGCAGTTCCTCGATCCACTCTTCCGTGGTGACCACGGGCAGCAGGTCCGGTTCCGGGAAGTACCGGTAGTCATCGGCGTCGGACTTCGGCCGGCCCGAGGTGGTGGAACGGGTGTCCTCGTGCCAGTGGCGCGTTTCCTGGACGATCTTCTCACCGGATTCGAGGACGGCGGCGTGCCGCTGGATCTCAAAGCGGACGGCGCGTTCGACGGCGCGCAGCGAGTTGACGTTCTTGGTTTCCGAGCGGGTGCCGAACTTTTCCTGGCCGTGCGGGCGCAGGGAAACGTTCGCGTCGCAGCGGACGTTGCCGCGCTCCATCTTCGCGTCGGAAACACCGAGGTTCTTCACGATTTCCCGGATGGCTGCCACGTAGGCCTTGGCCAGTTCAGGCGCGCGGGAACCGGCGCCCTCAATCGGCTTCGTGACGATTTCCACCAGCGGGACACCGGCACGGTTGTAGTCCACCAGGGAGAAGTCGGCGCCCTGGATACGCCCCGCGGCGCCGCCCATGTGGGTGAGCTTTCCGGCGTCCTCTTCCATGTGCGCGCGTTCGATTTCGACTCGGAACACGGAGCCGTCCTCAAGCTCAACGTCCAGCCAGCCGTCGTACGCAATGGGGTCTTCGTACTGGGAGGTCTGGAAGTTCTTGGGGGTGTCCGGGTAGAAGTACTGCTTCCGGGCAAAGGTGCAGGATTCGGCGATCTTGCAGTTCAGCGCCAGGCCGATCAGGATCGAGTACTCCACGGCGGTCTTGTTCACCACCGGCAGCACGCCGGGCAGGCCAAGGTCCACGGGGGTCACGTTGGTGTTGGGCTCGTCGCCGAACACGTTCGGAGCGTCCGAGAACATCTTGGTCTTGGTGTTGAGCTCCACGTGGACCTCGAATCCCAGCACCGGGTCGTACTTCTCCATGGCCTCTTCGAAGGGAAGGGTCTCTTCCTGGGTGTGCACGGACATTACTTTCCTCCTCCGAGTACGGGTGCCGAGGCAAGCAGCGGGCCGCCCCACTTCTGCTCCAGCAGGCCTTCGAGTGCCGCGCCGGCACGGTAGAGACGCACATCTTCGCGGGCCGGTGCCAGGAACTGGATGCCCACCGGCAGTCCGTCGGCCAGGCCGCCGGGGATGGAGATGCCGGGCACGCCGGCCATGTTGGCCGGGATGGTGGCGACGTCATTCAGGTACATGGCCAGCGGATCGTCCAGCTTCTCCCCCAGCTTGAACGCGGTGTTCGGCGAGGTCGGGGAGATCAGCACGTCAGCCTGCGCGAAGGCGGCGCTGAAGTCGCGCTGGATCAGGGTGCGGACCTTCTGGGCCGAGCCGTAGTAGGCGTCGTAGTAGCCGGCGGAGAGGGCGTAGGTGCCCAGGATGATGCGGCGCTTGACCTCGTCGCCAAAACCGGCGGCGCGGGTGGCGCCCATGACGCGCTCGATGGTGAGCGGCGGGTCGGCGGGCAGGCGGCGCATGCCGTAACGGACGCCGTCGTACTTCGCCAGGTTGGAGGAGGCCTCCGAGGGCATGATCAGGTAGTACGCGCCCAGGGCGTACTTAAAGTTGGGGCAGGAAACCTCAACGATTTCCGCTCCCGCGTCCTTGAGCAGTTCCAGGGACTCGTCGAAGCGGGCCTGCACGCCGGGCTGGTAGCCCTCACCCTGCAGTTCCTTGATGACGCCGATGCGCATACCTGCGACGCTGCCGTTGCGGGCGGCTTCGGCGAGGTTGCCCACCGGGTCGGTCAGGGAAGTGGAGTCGCGCGGGTCATGTCCGCCGATGACTTCCTGGAGCAGCGCGGCGTCCAGCACGGTCCGGGACACCGGGCCGATCTGGTCCAGTGAGGAGGCCATGGCGATCGCACCGTAGCGCGAGACGCCGCCGTAGGTGGGTTTCACGCCCACGGAACCGGTGACGGACGCGGGCTGGCGGATGGAGCCGCCGGTGTCCGTGCCGAGGGCCAGCGGTGCTTCGAAAGCGGCCACTGCTGCTGCCGAGCCGCCGCCGGAGCCGCCGGGAATGCGGTCCAGGTCCCACGGGTTGCGGGTGGGGCCGTAGGCGGAGTGCTCGGTGGAGGAACCCATGGCGAATTCGTCCAGGTTGGTCTTGCCGAGCATCGGCATGCGGGCGGCACGGATCCGGGAGATCACGGTGGCGTCGTACGGGCTCATCCAGCCCTCAAGCATCTTGGATCCGGCAGTGGTGGGCTGGCCCACCGTGACAATCAGGTCCTTGATGGCGATGGGAACGCCGGCAAGCGTGTGCAGCTCTTCGCCGGCAGCGCGGGCCTTGTCCACACCGGCGGCAACCTCGAGTGCCTCGTCGGTGTTGACGTGCAGGAAGGCGTTGATCTCGCCGTCCACATCGGCAATCCGGTCCAGGTGGGCCTGGGTGACCTCGACGGCGGAAACCTCGCGGGCGGCGAGCTTCTCCGCCAAAACGGCAGCGGGAGAGGTAATCAGTTCACTCATGGAAGTCTTTACTCCTCATCCAGGATGGCAGGGACCTTGAAGCGGCCTTCGGCGTTGTCCGGAGCACCGGACAGGGCCTGCTCATTGGTCAGCGTCTGCCCCACGACATCCTCGCGGAACACATTCGCCAGCGGGATCGGGTGGGAGGTAGCCGGGATGTCCTCGCCGGCAACTTCGCTTACGGATTTGATCGAATCCACGATGACATCGAGTTCGCCGGCCATTTTGTCCAGCTCGTCATCGGTCATCTCAATGTGGGCCAGCCGCGCCAGATGCGCCACAGCCTCACGATTGATCTCAGACATGAGTCTCCCATGCGTCTTATGCAGTATTTTCGGCCTTACGCCGGTATCCGTACCAGTCTACGGCGTTTGGGCTGCCGGTTCGGTGGCCGGACATGCAGGGCGCGGCTGCTTCACGGCGGGTGTGAAGGCAGCGTCCGACGCCGATGCCTGCGTTTGACCGGGAGCTAGAGTTCCAGCCGGAAGACCCACAGCACGTAGTCTTCGCCCGGAACAGTCCAGTCCCTTTCGGGCACGCGCTCGAAGCCCAGGGACAGGTACATGCTGTGCGCGCCGAGCATGCTGGTCATGCTGGTGAGGGAAACGGCGTGGATTCCGTCCAGGCTCCGGGCGTGCTCCACGATTGCGGTGACCAGGGCGCGGCCCACTCCCCCGCGCTGGACGGCAGGGTCAACGGCCAGCATGCGGAATTCGAGTTCACCTTCGACGGCGATGTCCGTGTAGGGCTGCCCGGCGAACGTAACGGCCGCGGAACCAGCCACGGCGCCGTCCTTCTCCGCTACCCAGAGTTCGGCGTGCTGGTCCCGGTGTTCAACGTTCTCCAGCTCCTGGACGTAGGGATTGTCAGCGTCTATGAACCCCGCCTTGAGGTATGCCTCGCGGGTGATCCGGCGGATGTCTTCATAGTCAGCCGGTGTTGCCCGCCGGACGGTGATGCTCATGGGTGTTACGAATCCTTACGTGGTGGTTGATTTCCACGGATGATTCTATCGGCGCACCCGCACCTCCATGCGCCGGTGGTGACGGCGCACACAGCGGCTCAGGCCGGAGGGTCCGGCGGCAGGCGGGCATCCGTCAGCGGGCGGTCATCAGCGGCGTCGGGCGGCAGCGGCGCAGGCAACGCAGAAGCGCGCCTCGGGACGGATCTCCAGCCGGGCTTCGGGAATGGGTTCGCCGCAGCGTTCGCAGATTCCGTAGGCGCCGTCGTCGAGCCGCACCCTGGCGTCCAGCAGTTCCACAAGGGAAGCTTCGAGCGCGGAGAGCATGGCAACCTCATTCGCCCTCTCCACGGTGACGGTGGTGCCCTCTGGATCATGCTCGTCATCCGCAGGTGTGTCCTTGGCAGCCGCAGTCACTTCCCGGATATCCGCAAGCACGGCGTCGATCTTGGCGCGGGCGGAGTCTATGTGCTCGTCGAGAATCGCGGCGAAGCGGGCGGTGTCCAGGCCCTTGGGCGTTTGGAGCTTCTGTTCCTGGACACGTGCGGTGACGACTGGTGCCAGCTTGCGCGATGCCGCTGTAACTTTACGTGGCATGGGGCGTCCTTCCGGGTCCATGGATCTCGCTAAGTTGTCCCATTATCCGCGCGGGAACGCCAAATTCCTGCCCCTTCAACGGCCGCTTTCCTCTGGGCTTAAATCTCCGC
This sequence comes from Arthrobacter sp. IK3, assembly GCF_051337705.1. Lineage (NCBI taxonomy): Bacteria > Bacillati > Actinomycetota > Actinomycetes > Micrococcales > Micrococcaceae > Arthrobacter > Arthrobacter sp. IK3. Next base: position 182,468 of record NZ_JBPPSW010000006.1, read on the forward strand.
TACATCCCCGCGGCGGGAGGGGCCGGTGTGGCCCAAGTGGCCCAAAGCTCAAGATTTGCTCAAGACCGACGCAGGAAACCCATAATTCTTCGCCTCGGGCAGAGATCGGGTAGTCCGGACCGGCCCTTTTCCGGCGATCTTTGGCTAGTCTCACTTCACCGTTGCTGATTGGTCTCGCAACGGAGTTCTATTACTGGGGGTAGACATGAAGCAGGAAATCCGGCTTGCTCCGGGCATGATCGTCAGCTGCCAAAAGGGCATCAGCTCCGTGAAGCTGCGTGTCATGGGGGCCAGCCGCTGTGACGGCTGCAGCACCATGGGCGTGATTGTCCAGGTCATGGAAGACGCCGTGGTGGACAACTTCCATTACTGGAAAGGGCACGTCATTGTGATGGACCGGAACAAGATCACGGTCGACTCAAAGACGTCTGTCCCGTCCTGGACCGGCGCCTACTAAGCGTCCGGCATCCACACGGCCACGCTTGAGCCCGCTTAGGCCGGGGGCACCAGCCAGGCCGTGGTCACCGCTGCCAGCCGCTCGGCGTCGCCCATTTTTCGGTCGGGCGAGCCGGGACGGCTGACCGTCAGCCCTGCCTCCTCGGCGATGAGCGCACCGGCCGCGAAGTCGTGCTCGTTTAGGCCGCGTTCCACATAGGCGTCCAGGGTGCCGTCAGCCACCATGCACAGGTCCAGTGCTGCCGAGCCGAGCCTGCGCAGGTCAGCAAATCCGTCCATCAGCTCCCCCAGCGCGGAGTACTGTTCGGCGCGGACAACAGGTTCGTAGGAGAAGCCCGTGCCCAGCAGCCGGCCCGTTTGGTCGGGGTCCGGGCCGTTGAGCTGCCGAAGGGTGCCGTGCTCTGCCAGCCAGGCGCCGTGGCCTTTCGCAGCCCAGTAGACACGCACCAGCGCCGGTGCGTGGACCACCCCGGCCAGCCACTCGCCGTCGGCGTTCACCGCGGCCACGGACGTGGCGTAAAAGGGAATGTTGCGGATGAAGTTGGTGGTCCCGTCCAGCGGGTCCACGGACCAGCGGATACCGGAGGGATCCTCCGGAACGCTGGCCTCCAGTTCCTCACCGGTCACCGCATCGAAGGGGCGCAGCCGGTGAATGATCTCCCGGACCGCGTATTCCGCCTCGGTGTCATAGGCGGTAACCCAGTCGCCGGAGGCACCCTTGTTCTCAACGTGCAGCCCCGCCTCCGACCGTTTGGCCAGCACAGCTGCCCCGGCGGCAGCTGCCTGCCGGGCGACGTCGAGCAGTTCCAGCGGGTCAGGGGCGGGTGCTTTGGTCATGGCGTGGTTTCCTCGTCCTCTGCGTTATCTTCTGCGTTGTCTGCCGAACCTGAGTCCAGAGGTCCGTTTTCAAGCAGCTGGCGGAATCCGTCCTCGTCCAGGACGGGAACTCCCAGCGACTCAGCCTTGTCCAGCTTGGTGCCGGCGTTCTCCCCCGCCACCAGATAGTCGGTTTTCTTGGAGACGGAGCCTGAGGCCTTGCCGCCGCGGGTGATGATGGCTTCCTTGGCCTCGTCACGGCTGAAGTTCGGCAGGGTGCCGGTGACGACGACGGTGAGGCCCTCCAAGGTGCGGGGCTGGGAGTCGTCCCGTTCGTCGGCCATGCGGACGCCGGCGCGGGCCCAGGAGTCGACGATTTCCACGTGCCAGTCTTCGGCGAACCATTCCTCCAGTGCTGCCGCGATGGTCGGGCCAACACCGTCCACGTGCGCGAGCTGCTCCTCGGTGGCTGCCCGGATGTTCTCCATGGAGCCGAACGCAGTGGCGAGGGCGCGTGCCGCCGTCGGGCCTACGTGCCGGATGGACAGTGCCACCAATACGCGCCAGAGGGGCTGGGACTTGGCCTTTTCGAGTTCTTCGAAGAGCTTGCGGGTGTTGGCCGACGGTTCGGAGGGCTTCTTCGCGGTGCCCTTAGTGTAGAAGTAGGGAACCAGCTCGGTACCCACCACGACGCCCTTGGACCGTTTGGGCCGTTCGATCCGAACGTCTGCCAGGTCTTCGATTTTCAGGTCGAAAAGCCCTGCCTCGCTGGTCAGCGGCGGGGTCTGCGGTTCCGCCGGGGACGTCAGCGCGATCGCAGCTTCCCAGCCCAGTGCCTCAATATCGAAGGCTCCGCGTCCGGCCAGGTGGAACACCCGCTCGCGCAGCTGGGACGGGCAGGAACGGGCGTTGGGGCAACGGATATCGACGTCGCCCTCCTTCGCCGGCTTCAGCTCGGTGCCGCAGGAGGGGCAGTGCGTGGGCATTACGAAGTCGCGTTCGCTGCCGTCGCGGAGTGCGACGACGGGACCCACGATTTCGGGGATGACGTCGCCGGCCTTCCGCAGCACCACGGTGTCACCGATCTTGACGCCTTTGGCCTTCACCACGTCCTGGTTGTGCAGGGTGGCCATCTCCACAGTGGATCCGGCTACCTTGACCGGCTCCATCATGCCGTACGGCGTGACGCGCCCGGTGCGGCCCACGTTCACCCGGATGTCCAGCAGCTTCGTGTTCACTTCCTCCGGCGGATACTTGTACGCCACGGACCAGCGCGGCACCCGGGAGGTGTGGCCGAGCGCGCGCTGCAGCGCGAAGTCGTCCACCTTGACCACAATGCCGTCGATCTCGTGGGCCAGGCTGTGCCGCTGCTCGCCGTTCACAGCGATGAACTCCAGCACTTCGTCATAGGTGTCCAGCACTTTGTAATAGGGCGAGGTGGGCAGGCCCCAGGCCTTGAGCAGCTCGTAGGTCTCCGACTGGCTGGCGGCTCCCAGGCCTTCCCGGGCGCCGATGCCGTGCACGTACATGCTCAGCGGGCGTTCCGCAGTGACCTTCGGGTCTTTTTGCCGCAGCGAGCCGGCGGCTGCGTTGCGCGGATTTGCGAACGGCGCCTTCCCGGCGTCGACCATTTTCTCGTTGAGGCGGGTGAACTCCTTGGACGGAATGAAGACCTCGCCGCGGATTTCGACCTCGGAGGGAAGGTTCTCCCCCTGGAGGCGGCGCGGGATGGAGGTAATCGTGAGGACGTTGTGGGTGATGTCCTCGCCGGTGGTGCCGTCGCCGCGGGTGGCGGCCCGGACCAGCTCGCCGTTGCGGTACAGCAGGTTCACCGCCAGGCCGTCGATCTTCAGTTCGGTCAGCCAGCGGACCTTCGACCCGGGTGCGATAGAGGCAATGGACGCTTCGGCGCGCTTGACCCAGGCGTCGAGTTCATCCAGCGAGAAGACATCTTCCAGGCTGTACATGCGGGAGAGGTGTTCCACCGGGGCGAACGCCGCAGACACTTCGCCGCCAACTTCCTGGGTGGGGGAATCGTTGGTCACCAGTTCCGGGTGGAGTGCCTCGAGTTTCTCAAGCCGGCGGTACAGCTCGTCGAACTCGGCATCAGAGACCAGCGGCGCGTCCTCGTTGTAGTACGCGAAGCGGTACTTCCGCACCTGGTCGGAGAGAGTCTCATATTCTTCGCGCAGGCTGTCGCTGGGAGGGGTGTCCGTGCTGACGGCGTCGACGGCTTCTTCGGGGGAGGTCTTGGCTGTGCTCACCTACCCAATCTTGCCGTATGTACGACGGCGGCGGGAGCTTTGCGGGGCCTGCCGGCTGCCGCGCGTCCCGGGTCCGGGAAAAAATTCCCGCCTGCTGTCGATATCCAGGCGGTCCGTTCGACGGCATAGTAGGAGGCGCACAACGCACTCCCCCAAAGAGGTCAGGAGAATGCCATGAAGTACATGATGATTATGCGGACCACTGATGCGGCCGTTGAAGCGTCCAAGGACATGCCGTTTGAAGAGATCATCAATGCCATGGGCGCCTACAACGAGTCAATGATCAACGCCGGAGTGCTGCTGGCCGGCGAAGGACTGGCCGAGGTCACGGAGGATGCCAACTTCCTGGTGGACTTCGCCCAGGACCCGCCGCTGATCACCGACGGACCGTATGGCGAGACCCACGAGCTCTTCAACGGATTCTGGATCATTCAGGCCTCCTCGAAAGAGGAGGCTGTGGAGTGGGCCAGCCGGTGCCCGCTTGGCCCCGGCGCGAAGCTGGAAGTCCGGCGGGTTACCGATGCCTCCGACTTCGAGGACTTCGCGAACAACGAGTACATCCAGAAGGAAGAAGGCTGGCGCGAGCAGGAGGAGAAGCTGCGCGCCGAGAACCCCTAGCGCCATGGCTTCCGTAAACCCGGCGGCAGAGGACGCGGCTGGTGAGGACGCGGCGGCCGCGGCAGTCCGCCACAGGATAGACGCCGTTTGGCGGATTGACGGTGCCGGGATTGTCGCGGCCCTGGCCCGTGCCACCGGGGATCTGGGTCTGGCGGAGGACGTTGCCCAGGAAGCGGTGGCTGAGGCCCTGGCCTCCTGGCCGGCCGAGGGCGTGCCGCGGAACCCGGCTGCGTGGTTGACCGCCGTCGCGAAGCGCCGCGCGATCGACGCCTGGCGGCGGGCTGAGCGCCTTCAGGAGCATTACGCGGACCTGGGTCGGGGGCTCCGGGACGAAGCCGCCCCGGAGTGGGATCCGCTGCCGGATGACGTCCTGAAACTCATCTTCGTGGCCTGTCATCCGGTGCTGTCCCGTGAAGCGCAGGTGGCGTTGACCCTTCGGATTGTGGGTGGGCTGTCCACCGCGGAGATTGCCCGGCTGTTCCTGCTTCCGGTGGCCGCTGTGCAGCAGCGGATTGTCCGGGCAAAGAAGACGCTGGCGGCGGCCAGGGTGCCGTTTGATGTTCCGGTACCGAATGAGTGGGGAGCCCGGCTCGGCGGGGTGCTCGCGGTGATCTACCTCCTGTTCACGGAGGGATACGCTGCGTCCGCCGGACAGTCGTGGATGCGCCAGGACCTGGCAGCAGAGGCACTGCGGCTGGGGCGGCTGCTGTCCCGGCTCGTTCCGCAGGAGCCTGAGGCCCTCGCCTTGGTGGCCCTGATGGAGTTCCAGGCATCGAGGTTCCACGCTCGAACCCGCGCGGACGGGTCCCCAGTGCTGCTCGACGAGCAGGACCGCACGCTGTGGGACCGAGCACAGATTGAGCGCGGAAAGGCTGCCATGGCCCAAGCTGATGCTCTGGGGCGGGGCCGCGGTAACTATGCCTTGCAGGCCGCGATCGCGCAGTGCCATACGGTTGCGCCGAGTGTGGAGGGTACGAACTGGCAGCGGATCGTGCTGCTGTATGAGGCTTTGGGCCGGCTGGCACCGTCTCCTGTGGTGGAGCTAAACCGCGCCGTTGCGGTTTCCATGGCGACCGGTCCGGCAACGGCTCTGGAGATGGTGGACCGGCTTGCTGCCTCGGGTGCGCTCCGCGGCTCGCATCTGCTGCCCAGCGTACGGGCTGAACTTCTCTCCCGCCTCGGCCGGGCGGAAGAGGCACGGGCTGAATTCAGTGCTGCCGCCTCGCTGGCGCGCAATGACCGGGAGCGGGAGGTCCTGGAGCGCCGTGCGGCTGGAATGCCTTAGCGCGTCAGCAGATCGTGCTCGGTCAGCACGACGTCGCTGAGGTCTTCCCAGCGGAACGCTCGGTGATACTCGCCCCGTCCGGCAATAATGATCTCCGGGATTTCTCCTCGGCGAATCTCACCTGATCACCCCCGGAACGCCAGGGACGGCAACCGGTTCTGGACCACCTGAACATCCTGCACCTGCGACTCCGGCACGACCGTCCAATACACGCCGGCATCAGCCTTGTTCAGCCCCAACGCCTCGGCCCGGTCCGCGTTATGCCCCGTATAGAACAACCGGTAGACCTGCCCATCCTCGCCCTGGGCTACGTCGGTGATCCTGAACGGCTCACCCTGCCACGAACACGTTGCCAGCAGCTCATAGAAGTCCTGGATCTCCCCCAGTCCCACCGTCCGGCGCCAAACCCCCTTCGGGGTCCGCTCAAAACCCTCCACCCCGGGATCCGACGTGGCCGCCACTTCAACGGAACGGCCTTCATTCACCAAGTCTGCACGGAACACCTGCCCCTGCCAGACCGCGGACCAGCCCATAATGTGCGACGGGGTATGCGTACCAGGCCGGGAAATCCCCGAGGCATCGGACACACCCCAGCCGGTCGCCACCTCAAAATAGACGGCAATCAGTTCCTCGGGCTGCCCGGCCCGGATACGCCACAGCTCGGCTCCCGGCGGAATGGCACATTCATCCAGGAAATACGACGGCACCACACCACCGGACCACGCCGCGAAACCCGTCCCCGTAAACGGCGGACGGTCCACAAACTCCGGATCCGCCGCATCGTGCACAGACACGGACAACGGCACCTGGAACCGCAGCACATCAACGTACCCGGCGCCCCGGTCCCACGGCGACCCCGGGAAATCCAGGCCATGAACAGCAAACAAGTCCTCCGGCGTCCGCGCATTCACAGCATCCCCGGCGTTCACCACAAACCCCGAAACCGTATCCCGGTTACCACCTACCAGGAACTCAACCTGCGCCGGACTCAACGCCTTCTGCAAAAAAGTCATTACTACCCTTCGGTAGGTCAATCAGTCAGTGCCATATGGAATAGTTTCTACTCTGATATCCCGAACTCGGTCTGCGGGAAGCCAGCCACCGACAAATACGTGTTCCAACGGTTCATTCTCGCTAAACGGCTTGAAATTGTGGTTGTTGATGAGTTGGCGCTTGTACTGCGCAGCCATCGGGTCAATGCTTTCCACAGCCAGATTCCCCTCATCATCTTCCGCGATGAGCACAAATTTACGTCCCGGACCCATATTCCCCGTCACCTCGACGCTGTGTCGGTTGGTAACTTCGTCTGCCGGGACATCCAAGCTGTGGGCAAGGGGCGTTTTTGCAAATCGGTTCGGAAAGGTTGCAGTGTGCCATTCCGGTCCTGGCGAATCGCCGCCGTTCTGCACCAAGGTCAGATACCCTTCATATGGCTTCAGCGACCACAGCTCAAATTCTCGTCCCTTCCATGTCCCGTAATTTCCTGTGAGTTTTGTCCCGTCTTTTCGCCACATAATTACAGGCTCATCCATCCAGTTTTTTGATTAAAGACTCCCACTAATACTTCGTTTCCGTCCCTGTCGATCCGCCACATTTCCGCACCCGATTCCATTATCACACCCCTGTCGACCTTGAGTTCCGGCACCACAGGCAAAGCTTCAACCCTGCTGCTCGTGAGGCCATGACCGGTGTTCGGCCATTCCGCGCGGTCAGCAAGTGTTCCTGCTCCCCCTTCGGTGTTCGCGTGTTCCCGGTAGGTTGCGACATCCTGCTCCATGAGCCGAATATCTTCGGGCGTGAGGGCTCCGTTGGCCTCTCTGACCTGCTCTGCGACCCGGTCACGGCGCAGCTCCTCGACGCGGAGATGGTTGGAATAGTCCGGGATGTGTATGGGGGCTGCGTTCTGCGCGTGGAAACGCACCGCGTATACGGCTTCGGTTTCTCCCACCTTGTAGGGCATTCCGCCGTTGTGCGGAAGGGTGTAATCCAGCCTTAGGCCGAGAATGATCTCGTCCACGGTCCGCAGTAGTGCCGTGTCCGACGCCTGCGAGATGAACCCGCCCATACTGCCTGCATAGCGGTCCTGATTGGCCAGGACTATGCGGGCATCCTCAGCCCCCATGATCTTCTGGAACGGTTGGCTGATGTCCCCGCTGCCCAGCAAATGCCGGACGTCGTGCACCAGGACCGCCTGCGCATCGGTCAGGTCGTAGTAGTAGCGAGTTGGGATTCCCCGCAGCGCGTTCTCCAGCGGGCCGGCACCGGGGCGAACAGGTCCACGGACCTCGCCGTCGAAAGCCTTCTCCAACAGGTCAGCAACCTGCGTCTCCACCACATTCGGCGGCAGCTTACCGTCCGGGCCGCGCAGCCCATCCAGGGCCTGGAACTCCGCCGTCGGAAGATGGGTCGCAAGGAAATCGTCGGTGTTCTTCCACGTCGCAGGATCCAGGGAACGCTGCAGCTGCGCAATCTGGTCGTTCCGGGTCGAGACAGCATGCGTGCGGTCCCCGAGGTCCACCCTCTCTACCCGGCCCTCAGCGTCGTAGTGCACAACGGGCTTGGGCGCTGGTGCATTCGGCGCATCCGGCGCGTCAGCTGACGCTGGCGAATCAGCGTCACCGTTCCGTGGTCCGCCGGCGGCATCGTCAACCGCTGCAGCACCAGGGCGCACATCGTCGGGATCGCCCTTCGCACCCGGGCGTGCGTCGTCGACGTCAACGTGCGCCGCTGGAGCAGAAGTATCCGTTGCCTTTCCCGACGGCGTGCGGTCCTCCGGCACGGCATGCCCGGGCCTGCCTGACGCCGGTTCGGCACCAGTTCCGTTGCTGCGCACCGGGGCATCCGGAGCGGATGTCCGGCCGCCGCCGGAGGACTCGGGAACGTTCGTACGCACCGGAGCATCCGGCGTCGTCGTGGAATGCGGGACGGTGGCCCCGCCCCCCGAACCACTGCCGGTCCGAGCCAGCGGAGTATCCGGAGTGAAGGCCATGACGCGGGTGCCCCCTCCGCCAGCACCGGCCACCGCGGGCGTGCCAAAGCGGCCGTGGCCGGCGTTGGCCAGCGCGGCATCCACCTTGTTCACAGCCGCCCGGCCCGAGTCGATCAGGAACTGATCCGCTGCCTGCCACGCAGCGCCGACCTTCCCCACGGTCACGCGGGAGGTATCCACCACCGTGGTGATCGCATTGATCTTGAACGCCTGCGCGGCGTCGGTAACCTTCACCGTCACGCCGGCTACCTTGCCGATGCCAGAGGCATTCACCACGGCCGAGACCTTGCCGGAGGCATTGGCTATGTCACCGATCTTCCCCGCCACGGAACCGACCTTCGCCGTAGCACCCGCACCGGCCGTCAGCAGGATCGAAGCCAGGTCGAACGACGTCGCTCCGGCAGCGTACGCGGGATCGGTCTGCCACTCATCCCAGTGGATGGCTGCCTTGCCAACCGCCAGCAATTCATCCCCCGCCTGCTGAACACGGTCACTGTTGCCGCTGGCATGCAGGGCAATCTGGACCACGGGGCTGGTCATGATGGCGAGGTTGACCGCGAGGTTCCCCAGTCCCTTCCAGGTCTGTTCGAAGGCCTCCGCGCCGCCGAGACCAACCATATTGCCGAGTCCGGTGACTGTGCCGGTAACACCGCTCCAAACACCCTTGCCAAAGGAGGCCACGCCGTCCCAGGCGTCCCGGTACCAGGGTTTATCCCATTCGGTAGGCTGCCCCCAGGGAACGTTGCCTTCCAACGCAGCGGCATCGAGCTGTTCTCCGCTGAAGCCGAACTCCACCTCGCCTGTTCCGGCGCCTTCTTCAGTGGTCAGCACATACTTCGGGCCGCCGTAGATGGCACTGATCGCGTTGGCGCAGACGCGCTGGGCTTCCTGGAGGTCCGAGTACAGCCGGTTCAGATCGCCGATAATGTTCTGCTCAGCTTGGATCAGGCCTTCGTCGTCGTCCCAGTCGTCCTGGCTGCGTCCACGGATCCGGGAGAAGAAGTTGGCGGCGTCTGCCTTCACCGCGTCCAGCCGCACCTTCAGGGCATCCACGGTATCCGCGTAGGCCAGGACAGCTTTGTCGACGGTACCGACGTCCGCATCGAGATCGGCGGCGGATGACGTAACCGGCCGGAAGGCGTTGAAGACCACCTCGGAACCGGCAATGTCATACACATCCGGTGACTGCAGGTGTCCCCATGCGGCTGCGGACTCCTCAGCGGTACCTACGACGTCGCCGACGGCGCTGACCAGCGCGGAAGCCGCGGTGCGGATCACTTCCGGATCCGGCAGCACAGCCTCGAACGCTGCGATGTCGATGCTCAATGGTTTCCCCCGGGTTGAACTGGATACGAGTACTGGTCGGGCCTGCGGCTGGCTTAAAGGGGCTGCGGTCCTGGCCCGTAGTGGGCCGCAGGTTCGGGAGGCGGAGGCGGATCGTCCGCCGCAGACTGCGCGGCACGCATGGACGCTTCGCGGGCATCGCTGGCCATCTGCCCGTCTGATTCGAGCAGGATGGCCAAGACGTTGTTGACCGCGTTCAAAGCGTTCGAGGAGCGTCCGGCAATATTGGTGAAAGCCGGGTTGATCAGCTTCTCGGTGAGGGAACCCAGTTCGGTTGCCACCGGCTCAGCCATGCAGGCCGTGGCCAGCTCGCTGATCTTCTCCCCCACGGCAGCAAATTCGGTACCGTATTCCTCCAGCAGGGGTGCCACCTGCTGGAGGACTCCGGCTACGGCGCCGGGGTTGACGTTGTAGCTCATCGGCTAGCCAATGTTCTGGACAGCGCTCCTGGCACGGGAGCCCGCGCTGGAGGCCGTCTGGTCATTCAGGTTAAGCGTCTGCTTGACCAGCGCGATGATGTTGCGGGTCTCGTTGGCGGCATTGCGGAAGCGGTTCTCCACCGCCTGGTACTCCTCGGAGACGCCGTCCGCCTGGAAGTCGGACATAGCCGCGTTCACGGCTTTCTCGCGTTCTGCGATCAGGGACTCAAGCCGGGCAACAATGGTCTGGATGTCTCCCTGCACGGCAGCGGAAGTATCGGTGTCATAGCTCAAACGGTCCTGGGACATGGCAATTCCTTCTCTAAGACTATGGAAACGGGACGGAGTTAGCGCGAGGAGCCGAAGCGTGCGGCGTCAAAGCTGGCCGCGCCCTGCTGCTGGGCTGCGTTGTCCGCGGACTCCTGGTCGCCCATCTGGAAGGAACGGTCCATTTCCGACTGGCCCATAAGGATCGCCGACAGGGAGCTGTTGAGCTCATTGGCGATCTCATCGGTGCGGGCCTTGAACTCATCGAAGCGCACCCGGCCCTGGCCGTTGAACTTGCCCTGGAGCGGGGTGACGGCGTCCATGAGGTTGCGGACCAGCTGGCCCAGGTCCTCATTGGAGTGTCCCGTCTGCTGCGTCAGTGTGCCCAGGGTCGAGGACCCCATATCAAATTTCATTCGTCTACCACCTCCGGCACCTGCGTGCCATTCGTCCGGTCATTCCCCCCGCTGCCGGTGCTCCGGCCGTCCAGGGCCACACAGGGTGGCCTGGCTTCCGCGCGGTACCCCCTCATACAAGCCGCACTTCCTCCGACCCGCAATGGGGAGAACTACCCATGTGGATAACCGCCCGGCCGCGCCGGTAATCTGCCCGGGGCATGTAAGGATATGTAGCGTACTTGTGATTGGGGGGACATGCATCATGGCAAGCGACTACGACAACCAGCTCATTGAGTCTGTTGCCGTCCGCCGAAACCGGCTGCTTACAGCCCTGCTCTACGGGGGAAACCCCAACGAACGCCGCTGGGCGGACACCGTGAAGCTGTTCCTCTTCAGCGTTGCCGTGGCCGCCCTTATTGCAGCCGTCTGCGTTGGCTACTCGTTCGTCACGAACCTGCTCGAGCAGAACCGTGCCAAGCAGGAACAGCAGCAGCAAAGCACCGCAGCCGGTCCACGGCACGAGGGCGGAAGTGCAGCGGGACCAGCCGGCGCCGGTCTGGACCCCCAAGACACACGCAGTGAACACCTGAGCCACGAGACGGGAGCCTGGCAGCCATGGCGCATGCCTACACACGGGTAACGCTGGTGGGCCGGCAGCGCCATCTGGACCTGCTGCTGCCCTCGGACCAGCCGGTTGCGGCTCTTCTGCCGCAGGTACTGGATCTCCTGGGCGACGAACCTGCCGAGGACGTAGCCGCCAAGGTCCTCGTCACCCCGGACGGGTCCGAACTCACCCCCACAGATACCCTTGCCCAGGCCGAGGTGCTGGATGGCACTGCACTTGCGCTGTGCAATGCGTCCGAGGCCCCGCCAGCCCCGGTCGTCTACGACGTCACTGACCTCGTGGTCGCCGAAACCGAGGCAGTTCGCGGACGATGGACCAGGACCTGGAAAAACGCCACCGCCGGTGTGTTCGCAGCCGCCGGTCTCTGGGCCGGTGCCGAACTAATCATCGCAGCGACCGCACCGGAGGCAGCCTGGTGGCTGCTCGCCGCCCTCGCCGTGCTGGCCGCTGGCGCAGGAATCCTGGTCTGCCGACGCAGCCCCTCCTCTCCGGCGGGACCCGCCGCACTCGGAGCCGGCTGGCTGGCCGGGCTGGGATCCTCCCTCCACGCAGCGGGAGTCCTCGGCGGGACCGACGGCGACTACGCGCGCGCCGGCCTGCTTCTCGCCGGGTCCACCGCGGGAACACTCCTGGCCCTCGGCGCAGCGAACCGCCACCCCAGGGTCATGTACAGCGGCGCGCTGGTAACGGCTCTCACCGCGGCATTCTGGAGCGCCTCGGTGGTTCTCACGGGAACCGCTGTCCTGGCCGCGGCCCTCGCCGGAATCGCCAGCGTACTGCTGCTTGGCCTGCTTCCGGGCCTGGCTCTGGCCGCCTCCGGATTAGCGGCACTGGATGACCGCCGGGCCAAGGGCGGCCACGTGGGACGCCCCGACGCCCTCGAGGCCATCGCTTCGGCACACGGCGGACTGGTAGCAGGCACCGCAGCCGCCGCCGCTTCCGCTGCCCTCGCTCTGTGGATCCTTGGCACGGATACAGCCCAGCAGTCCTGGTCGCTGCCGCTGGTCGCCGTGCTGACGCTGGCGGTGTTCCTGCGTGCCCGGGCCTTCCCGCTGGCCCCGGAGCGGCTGGCACTCTACGCCGCCACCGCCGTCGGGCTGGCCGCACTCGCGGCCGGCGGCAGCCGCTGGTTCGCGGACCAGCCCTGGGTAACCGGGGTTACGGTGCTGGTGCTCGCCGCCGCAGTCTGGATCGCGTTGTCCCTGGACCTTCCGGACCATGCCCAGGCCAGGTTCCGGCTGGCCGCAAAGCGGCTGGAAACCCTCGCCATCCTCGCGTCCGTCCCGCTCGCGGCCGGAATGTTCGGTATCTTCGCGCAACTGCTGGAGAGCTTCTAGATGACACAGATAACTCCCGGTAACGGTTTTGGGGCGCCTGCAGCAGCCCAGGGCGACGGCTTCGAGTCCACGCCCCAGCGCCTCCGGCGCACGCTGCGCACCCGCCCGGCGGAAGGCCCAGCACGCCGGGTGCTGCAGCAGGCCGCGGACATGTTCCGCGGGGACGACTACGCTCAGTCCCTGGCGGAAGCCGCCGCGGGCGTGCAGCGTCCTGTGACAACCGGCAGGCGGATCGCGGTGACGGGTTTCCGCGGGGGTGCCGGACGGAGCACGGCCGCGGCCCTGCTGGCACGCACTTATGCTTCCCTCCGCGCCGACGCCGCTGCCGCAGTTGACCTGGCCGAAGCCGGAACGCTCGCACTGCGCCTCGCGGCGCCGGATGCACCTTCCCTGGACGCCGCGTCGTCCAGGCTGGCACGCACCATCCCCGGTTCGCTCGCCGAAGTGCGGAACATTGTGGCGTCTCCCGGTCCGGAGAACCTGCTGGTCACCGGGCGGCGGTCCGCGGCGGGAACCCGGAAAGCCACGCACGACGACGCCACGCACTTCTCCCGGGTACTCTCCCGGTACTGCCCGGTCACCCTCTTCGATTGCCCGGCGGGTCTCGGATCCGACGCCGTTCACTGGGCCCTGGCCGAATCCCATCTGGCCCTTTTCGTCACCCCGGCCAGCGTGGCCGGAATCGACGATGCAGTGCAGGCCGCCGAGCTTTGGCGCAGCAACCAGTCACTGGCACAGGTGCCGCTGCTGGTGCTGCTCACCCGTTCCGCCCGCAGTGCGTTCAAGCCCGCAGCCGAGGCCCGCAGGCTCGCCCGTTCCGGGATAGACACCGCAGTGCTGGACTACGACGCCCATCTGGCCGCCGGCGTGGAGATCCAGCCCCGCCTCCTGTCCCGTGCCGCCCGGCTGCAGGCCGCCGAACTGGCCGCCAGGGTACTCGCGGCTGCGTCTTCCGCGCCCGGCCGGCCCGGAAAGCCCGCCGCAGCCAGGCAAGCGGAGAACAACTCCGGGAGGAGGGCCCGGGTATGAGCGTGAAACTGCTGCACCGCCCCGCCCGCACTACCCCGCCGGCCCGCAGCATGGAAGCTTTCACTTTGGACGCGCCGCCGCAGATCGAGGGCGGAAAAGGCGGCATGAACATGATGTCGCTGGTGCCGCTGCTCGGCGCCGGCGTTTCGATGACCGTGATGATGCTCTTCCGCGGCTCCCCGCTCGCGGCAGTCGGTGCGCTCATGATGATCGTGACCATCCTCGCCTCGATCGTGATGATGGTCAGCCAGCGCGGAAAACAGGGACGCGCGCGCCGGGAACAGCGGGAAAACTACCTCGAGTACCTGGAGCGCTGCCGCACTACACTGCGGGTCCAGGAACAGGAGGCGGCCGCCGTCGCGCGCGCAGCCAATCCGCCGCCCGAGGCGCTGTTCGACATCATCCGCAATCACCGCCGGGTCTGGGAACGCCGCCGGCACAACGAAGATTTCCTCCGCACCAGGATTGGCACCGGAACCCGGAGCAACCGGGAGATCACGGTTATGGATTCGGGGTCCGCGCTGGCCCGCGACGACACCTTCATGACTGCAGAACTGCAAATCCTTAAGCGGCGCTATGAGGCGAGTCCCGACCTGCCGGTAACCGTTCCGCTGGACGGCGCCGGAACGGTGAGCGTGGTGGGCTCGCGGGAATTCGTGCTCCGGGTCTCGCGCCTGCTGGTACTCCAGTCTGCGGCATTCTCCTCACCCGAAGACCTGCACCTGGCAGTGGTCTCCCCTGAGCAGACGCGCGCGGACTGGGAATGGGCTTCCTGGCTTCCGCACCTGGCGGACCAGGACAAAACCCACCGCACCGGTCCCGTCCGCCGGATCGCGCCCAGCATGGATTCGCTGGCCGACCTGGTCCAGGACGACCTTTCCCGCCGCTCCAACCTGGCCGCCGAGGCCCGCAAGAACTTCCTGCGCGGCGGAATCGGCTCAGCCCTTCCGCGCCTGCTGGTGGTTTCGGACAGTTACGGCATGCTGCCGTCCGAACTGACGTTGCCGGACCGGCAGGCCGCTCCGGGCCAGCTGGGCATCACCACCCTCTACCTTGCCGCGGACAGAGGGCAGGAGCCGGGCGAGGTAGCTGTTCGCATTTCCGAAACCGACTCGGGGTTCCTGCTGGAGAACTACCGCGAGGATCCGGTCCAGCCGCGCCTGGACAGCGGCACGCTGGACTCCCTTCCCGTGGAGCTGGCCGAGTCACTCGCACGGAGCCTGGCTCCGCTGCGGCTCTCCCCCGATTCCCTGGAACATGAAAGCACCGGCAGCTCCGAAGGGTTCCTGGACATGCTCGGCCTTTCTCCGCGGCTGGATGAGGCAGATATCCGCAGGCTCTGGCAGCCGCGCAGCGAGGTGGACTTCCTCCGGGTACCGCTCGGGGCCGACGATCGCGGCCGTCCGGCGCTGCTTGACCTCAAGGAGTCAGCACAGTTTGGCCATGGCCCGCACGGCCTCTGCGTGGGCGCCACCGGTTCCGGCAAGTCCGAAATGCTGCGCTCCCTGGTGGTGGGCCTGCTGGCCACGCATCCGCCCGAGCTGCTGGCCATGGTCCTTGTGGACTATAAGGGCGGAGCCACCTTCGCACCGTTCGAGGAAGCCCCGCAGGTCACCGGCGTCATCACCAACCTTTCCGATGACGTCAGCCTGATCGAACGCGTCTATGCCAGCCTGTCCGGCGAAATCCAGCGCCGCCAGGAAGTGCTCAAGGACGCCGGCAACCTGGCTAACATCACGGACTACCAGCTGCACCGCAAACACCGCCAGGGCCAGGGCGAGGACCTCCCGCCGCTTCCGCATCTGGTGGTCATCATCGACGAATTCGGTGAACTGCTCACCGCACGCCCCGACTTCATTGAACTCTTCCTTTCCATTGGCCGCATCGGGCGGTCCATCGGCGTGCACCTGCTGCTCTCCAGCCAGCGGATCGAGGGCGGCAAACTGCGTGGCCTGGACACGTACCTCTCCTACCGGATCGGCCTGCGGACCCTCTCCGAATCCGAGTCCAGGACTGTCCTGGACACGCCGGACGCCTTCCACCTTCCGCCCGTGCCGGGCTTCGGCTACCTCAAGGTGGACACCACCACCTACACCCGCTTCAAGGCCGGATATGTCTCAGGCCCCCTGGAAGACGCAGCTGCCCCCGCAGAACAGGAAGCGGATGAACAGCCGCCGGTCCTCGAAGTTCCCCGCTACGCGGCTTCGCTGGAGTCTCCCGGGGACGGCGGCGCTCCCGCGCCTGCCTCGGCGTCGTCAGCCAAACGCACCACCGGGCCTACCGTGCTGTCCACGCTCATGGACACCCTGGCCCGTTTCCCCCGCGCAGTGGACCCCATCTGGCTGCCGCCGCTTCCCCGCGGCCTGGCGCTGGACACCGCTGCCGGCGGAGTGCTCACCACCAGCCAGGGGCTGCGGCTGAACGCCGGCGGTAACCTGTCCATCCCCATTGGCCTGCTGGATGACCCGGCCAAGCAGTGGCAGGGCATCTGGCACCTGGACCTGGCCGCCAACGGCGGGAACGCCGCCATAGTGGGCGGGCCCTCCACCGGCAAGAGCACCGCCCTGCGCACCATTGCGGCGTCGCTCGCCCTGACCCACACGCCGTCCGAGGCAGGGATCTATGCGGTGGACCTGCTCGGCAGCTCCCTGCTCCCGCTGGAAGGACTCCCCCACGTGGGCGGCGTAGCCGTGCGCACCAACCGGGAGGTCGTCCGCCGGACCGTGGACGAGGTACTGGGCATGCTGAACCAGCGCGAGCGGATCTTCGAGAAGTACCAGATCGATTCGCTCGGCACGCTGCGGACCCTGCATGCCCAGGGCCGGATTCCGGAACTTTCCAGCGCGGACATTGTGCTGCTGGTCGACGGTTACGGACAACTGTCAGACGAGTTCGAGGACATTGAAAAGTCCGTCCACGCCCTCATTTCCCGCGGCGGCGGCTACGGCATCCACGTGGTGGTCACCTGCTCGCGCATGAATGAAATCCGGATTGCGCAGCAGAGCTTCTTCGGCAACCGGATCGAGCTGCGGCTGGCCGATCCCGGCGAGTCCGCGCACGGCCGCAAGCTGGCCGAAGCCCTAAGCCCCGGCACGCCGGGCCGGGCACTGACGGACCGCAAACTGCAGGGCCACGTCGCCCTGCCGCGCATCGACGGAAATCCGGATGACGGGTCCGCCATCCAGGGAACGCGGGACCTGGTTGCTGCCGTTGCCGCGTCCACCGACGGCCGGGCAATGGCGGTCCGTGTGCTGCCTGCCGTGGCACCGGCGGATCCCGCGGCGGTGCCGTCCGTGCCGGGCCTGGTGCCGCTGGGACTGCGGGAAACCGATCTGGGGACCGAGAACCTGGATCTCCAGGGCCGTGAGCACCACCTGGTGGTCATGGGTGATGATGCCTCGGGCAAATCCAACGTGCTTCGGAGCGTGGTCCGAACCCTCGCTGCCCAGCACACTGCCGAGAACATCGTCTTTGCTGTCTTCGATCCCCGCCGGGCTCTCGCCGGCGAGGTGCAGGAGGACTACCTGGGCGGCTACGCGACCAGCGCGGCGATGGCCGAGAAGCTGGCGGCTGCCGTCGCGTCCGAGCTGGAGAAACGCGTGGGTGCCTCCCCCGAGGAGATCGCGGCGGCCCCCCGTGTGGTCCTGGTAATCGATGACTATGACGTGCTGACGGCCGGCGGTTCCTCACCGCTCGCGCGCCTCACGCCGTACCTTCCCCTGGCCCCGGAGATTGGGCTGCACGCAGTGCTGTCGCGCCGGGTGCGGGGCGCCAGCCGCGGCATGTATGAATCCTTCTTTACTGCCCTGCGGGACTCCGGCAGCGCGGCCCTGATCCTCTCCGGCGACCGGACCGAGGGAGGCCTGATCAACGGTGTCCGGGCCCGTACGCTGCCCCCCGGCCGTGCCCAGCTGATCCAGCCCGGGCGTCCGGTGCAAATGATCCAGCTGTTCCTCAATGATCCGGCCGGCGCCGTGGCCCCTGTGGGTGGCCAGTGAGTGCGCGGTGGGTGGTGGTCAGCACCGGAGAACCGGATCGCCGAACCGTGGTCCAGGCCCTCGCCGAGACCATGCCGGAGAAGAGCATGCGCGAAGCCGCGGCGGGGCAGGTCCTGGAAATACTCGACGGAGACAGCGTCCCCCTGGTCCTGGAGCTCCCCCGCCTCATACGGCTGCCGGGGGAAGTGCTGCGGCTGCTCTCCGGCGCGGACGTCAGCGCTCCGGCAGGGTCCGCGGTTCCGGAGTTCTTCACCGCCGAGGGCACCGGGTCCGCGGCACCGTTGTGGTGGCTCGAGGTTCATGCCACCGGAGGGGTGCCCGACGGCGGAAGGCTGGCTGACGCGCTCAGCCACACATTGGCGCGGCTAACCGGCGGCGTGGTCCTCCTGCCTGACGGGGTGCGTTCCTGATGCACGATTCTGCGTACGACTTCCTCACCGCGTCCACTGCGATGGTCTTCTGCGACCAGCCGGTGGCCGGCCTGAGTCCCTGGCTCGCCCGGGCCCACGCCGGAGCGGTGGAGTCCGGCCGCCGGTTCGTGCTGCTGACTCCCTCCGCGTCTTCCCTCACGCTTCCGCTGTCCGCCCTGTTCAACGGCGACAGCGCGTCCTGGATGGCCACCGGTTCCGACGGCGGGTTCTTCGACGCCGTGACCGGCCAGGCCCAAACCTGGGACGGCGGCACCCTGCAGCCCGCCGGCACCGTGGCGGACGATTTCCTCGCCGCGGAACGGAGCCCAGGCGCCTACTTCCATGTCCGCGCGTCCGTGGTGCACCCGGCGTCGCTCTCCACCCGGGCCGGAACGTTCACCGAGCGCGTCTTTGACGCTGTCACGGGATCTTTGCCCGTGGGCTGGGGACTGTATGAACCGGTGAGCGAAACGTGGGACGCCGCGGCCTTCTCCGACTACTGCTACGGCCGGGCTCCGCTGCCCAGCCGCCTGGTGGTCCTTGGTTCCGCCCCGGGTTCGGTATCCGGCCCGGGGGAACGCAGCGGTTCAATCGCAGTAGTCACCGTGGAGCGGACACGCTCCGGTGTGATGGAGAGCGTCGAGCTGCTGGCCGGTGCCCGGGCTCCGCTGGACGATGCCGGGCTGGATGAGTTCCTGTGGTCCATGCACACCGCCCGGGCACGCACTGCAGTGCTGGCTTACGGCCTCGGATACCGCGATCTGCTGCGGCCGGCCCGGTTTACCGGCACAGCAGTTCCCGGCGCTGCCCTCTTCGGTCCGGAGGCCCTTGCCGGACGGCAGGCAGCGTCCGCCCTGGCTTCCGCCGGCCCCCGTGCGGACCTCATTGGCGCGGCGCCGGCCCAGTCCCTGGGTGTGCGGTATTCACTGGAACAGCTGCCGGGAGAACTCCATCCGCTGGAGGCCTACGCCCGCCTGGCCGTGGAGCTGGCACCCGAGCCGCTTCTCTAGCCGGGACGTTCCATGTAGCCCCGCATCGCCGAGCGAGGAACGAGCGAGGTGTCTAAGGGGCGGTGGAACGTCCCGGCCAGGAGTCCCGTGCAGGGTCAGCCGACCGTGAAGTGGCGGTCGCCAAAATAGACCGTGCTGCCCGACGGCGCGAGCACGGGACTGTGGGGCGCCAGGGCCTCGTGCCGGCCGTCCGGAGCCACGATCGAGCTGCCGTTGGTGGAGCCCCGGTCCGTAATCCAAAGCCCGGTTGAACCGTCCGACTGCAGATGCAGGTGGGTCTTGGACACGGAGCGGCCCATGTCGGCGAAGTCGATCAGCTGGTTCACTGTCTCACCGATGGCCGCCGCGGGGTTCCGGCCCAGCAGGGCGGTGCCGGTGACCCGGACGGCGGCGCCGTCGTCGAACACCAAGCGGCATCCGGTCCCCTGCCCGCGGGAGACGATGCGGGTGAGCTCAACGTCCTCGTCATCTTCCGCGGCAGGGATGCCGGCAGCGGTCTGCGCTGCGGGTGCGGTTGCGGGTGCGGCTGTTTCAAGCGTGCTGCGGGCCCCGGGCACGCTGCTGATCGGCGCAGCGGGTGCGGCCGGCGTCGTCAAAGGCCCCGGCGTCGTCGAAGGCCCCGGCACCCACCCGGTAGCCGACGCGCCGGCAGGGACCGGCGCCGGCGCGGCTGCCCCGGCCCAGCGTCCACCGGTCAAGAGCGGGTCGCGGCCGGCCCGGATATCGACAACGAGCGTACGGGCGGCCTTGTCATGCCAGCCCCGGCGGCGGGTGGGATGATCCCACAGGTTGGAGACGGTCATGATCCAGGGGCCCACCACGGTTACGGCCGAGACGGTCAGGAGCAGGTTGCGGACCAGCACAGCGGCGAAGCCCGGAGCAAGGCCGTCTTCATTCACCGTCCTCAGTCCTAGGACCCGGTTGCCAGGAGTCTGCCCGCTGGCCGCTTCCCACCACCAGATCCAGGCCAGGTATCCGGCAGCGCCGGCGGCACACACCAGGAGCGCGGGCTGGCCCGGAACGAGCACTGCGACCAGCGCAAGAACAACCAGGGGCACGCTGTCCACCGCGCGGGCTGCCAGCCTCTGGCCTGCCGTCGCGTTCACAAGATTCGGGTTGGTCACCTTTGCCTCTTCGTTCCTAGCGTTATTTCTTTCCGCGTGCCCGGGGTGGGAACAGCTTCCGTCCTAAGCCTCCGGCTCAGCGGAGACCTGGTCCAGCAGGACGAGGTCCGCCGACGTCACCAGCTGCGACGTCACGGCGTGCTCCACCAGGCGTGCCCTGCGGTTCACCGCCAGTTTTCCAGGCCCGCCGCGTAGCCCGGCGACTCCCACCCGGTCCAGCTTGTCGCACACATTGTCCAGCTTGCGGTTGAACCGGGTCTGGGACCACCCCAGCCGTGCCGCTGCGTCCGCCGATGTTGGCAGTGCGCTGTAGCCGGTGCCGTCGCGGCGCAGCATTGGTTCGGCAAGCGCCACGATCACGGCGCGCTGCGACTCGGTGAACATTACCGGGCCGATCGTGGTCTCCCCCGATCCGGATCCGTCCAGCGGGTCCGGCCGGAATGACGGTGTCTTGAGGTGGACATCGAACTCATAGGTGGTGGGACCGGCAGTGAAGATCACCCGGGTCTGCTCGAACACCAGCGGTATCCGGGCACCCGGCGAAACCCAGGCCTGCATGCCGCCCTTTGAGTCGGAGATCGTCGCTGAGATCCGGCTTCCGATGTTGGTCAGCCACCAGATGCCGTGTTCCTGCGAAATGGTGAGGAACTGCCGGTGCAGGTACGGGTTGTCATCGATGGCGAGGTCCCCCTCGCGTCCGATCCGGAACACAGCCCCGTCACCGGGCTCGTGCCACTCCCCGCTAAAATCGATCGCCAGATCCCCCAAGATCCCTCTCCTTCGTAGCGGCCCCGGCGCATTTCCTGCAGCGGAAGCCTTGCCTGGGCAGCACGGTGTTGGCGCTCCCCAACGGCTTATTATGTCCTATCCGCGGCCCATCCCCGTGCCGGTGCTCCCGGCGCGCGGCGCGTGTGCTAACCGGTGCACACCGCCGCGGGCTCCGAGGCCCGTCCGTTGGCCCGGGCCACCTGGACCTCAATGCAGGTTTGCGCCCCCGTCGCCGGTATCACGGCCTCAGCTTCCGACGTGCGGACCAGCTCACCCTTGCTCGTGGCGGTGACGCTCCGCCAAAGGTAGATGTCCCCTTCCTGGGGGGCCGGATTATCCCAGCGGAACACCGCGTTATCCGCTTCCCTTACACCGGTGAGGTCCGACGGCGGCGCCACCGAACCTTCCAGCCCGCCCAGTGCGTTCGACGGCGGCTGGGACGGCTGCGCAGCATCCGGGCGTTGGTCCGGGTCCGGAGCCAGGACCACCGCAGCCGCTACGGCAGCCACCAGCGCCGCTCCGGCAAGTCCGGCGATGAGGCGTCCCCGCGGAGCTCGTTTTCCGGCAACCGGCATGCCCGGATCAGGATCCGGCGGGACTTGCCGGCCGGCTGCTGCGCGGGACGGTGTGCCGTTCGGATCCGGGTGCGTCTGGGGTCCCCCGGGCACCCCCGCCCCGGACGGGGCTGCCGCCTGCGTTCCGGCAGCGTCCACGCCGGCGTTATCCGGCTGGGCGCCGGCAGAAAGTACGGCCGGGGCACGGAGGACGGTTCCGTCGGCGGTGTCTTCGTACGTTTCCGGAGCCAGGCCCGTGCCGCCCCGCAGTGTCGGAGGAAAGGTGGTTGCCGCCGGATCGATCGAGACGACCCTGCGCACCCGGGTGCGTTCGCCGTCGTCCTGTGCAGGTTCCTGGCGGCCGGCTTCGTCCAGCACCGCGAACTCCGTGACGGACAGGTTCAGTTCCGCCTGGATCCGCTGCAGCGCCAGGGCGAAGGCATAGGCGGATGAGTACCGGGATTCGGGGCTCTTCGCCATGGCTGTGGCGAGCGCCAGTTCCAGGGATTCTGGCACGTCGCTGCGCCCGGTGGGGGTCAGCTGCTCGGAAACGATCCGGTCCACCAAATCCCGCGGTGCGTTGCTCCGCCCGGGGCGGAGGTACGGTGACCTGCCGGCAAGCAACGTGTACAGCGTGGCCCCCAGGGAATACACGTCCGCCCGAATGCCGTCCACGCGGGCGCCGGACAGGGCTTCCGGAGGCGACCAGGGAATGGACATCCCCACATCATCGTCCTCGTCGCCGTCCATCGTCCCGGATATTCCGAAGTCCGTCAGCGCGGGCCGGTTGTAGTCCGTGGTGAGGATGTTCGCCGGCTTGATGTCACGGTGGGCGATTCCTGCCCGGTGCGCGGTCTCCACGGCCGATGCCACCTGCACACCGACGGCCAGTACCTCGGCCAGCGGGAGCCCGCCCTGCCGGTACCTGGCATCGAGGCTTGGCCGGGAACAGTATTCCATGGCCAGGTAGGAACGGCCTTCGGCGGTCGTGTCCGCCTCGTAGATCGTGACGATGTACGGATGGGAGGAAAGCTGCGCCATGAGGTTCGCTTCAGCCTCGAACCCGGCCCGTGCTGAGTCGCTCCGCAGATCGGACAGCAGGACCTTGACGGCCACTCGGCGGCGCGGGCGGTCCTGTTCGTACAGATAGACGTCGGCGAAGCCACCCGATCCCAGGTGCTCCAGGAAACGGAAACCGGGGATGGCGGGCGGCGGCGCGGGCGGCCGCTTCTTCATGCGAGCCCTTCGAAGCGGAGCGTGACCCCGTCACCCAGTTCGGCGACGTCTCCGTCCAGCAGGATCGCCGTCTCGCCCTGTGCCAGGCGCCGCGGCAGCGCACCGTCCCGGATGAGTACCGTCCCGTTGGTCGAGAACAGGTCCCGGAGCATCACGTGCCAGCCTTCCAGCCGGACCTCGGCGTGGGAGCGGGAAATGTCTCCGCTGTCGCTGGGCACCTGGACCATCCTTGGCAGCTGTGCTCCGGCCACGCGCGACGCCGACGGCTGGCGTCCGATGATGATGTTCCGGTCCAACTCATACACGGCACCGGTGGACAGACGCATGAGCCCCAGGCTGGGCCGGGGAACGGGCTGCGGATCCCCGGACAGTTCCGCTCCGCAGAAACGGCAGGCGGCAGCGGTTGGAGGATTCACGTGGCCCCGGCTGCAGGTACGGGCCAGCACAGTGGGCCCGGTGTCCGTGACGGGTGCAGTCCCCGCTGACGGGGTGGATGGGCGCGGCCCAGCCGGGGCAGAACGGATCGTCTCGCCGTCGTCCTCGTCTCCCACAGGCGAATCCGCGGCTTCACCCGTTCCGGCGTCCGGGGCAGGCGTGGCGGGCAGCGGGGTACCGGGTACCGCCGTGCCGGGCTGGGGCCTGAACCCCATGACCGTGTTGCCGTCATGGTCCATGGGCGGGAGGGTCTCGGTGGGTTCGCCGCCATCCGGAGCGGATTCGGTTTCCCGGGTGAGCGCGGAGTCGTCCGGGGACAGCGGGGGCGGCGTGAGGTTCAGCCAGGGAACAGCGGCACTGAGGTCAGGCCCTGCTGCAGGTGCCGGCTCAACCGGTTCGGGTTCGACCGGGGCCGGGGCCGGGGCCGGCACGGCTGTATCGGGCGTGGCCGGTGGGGCCGTATCCGGTATGGACGGTTCACGTTCGGCCGGTCCCGCGCCGGCCGGTAGGGCCGATTCAGTAGGGGCAGGCGCCGTCTCGGAGGAAGCGGGCGGCGGTTCCGCCGGGACGGGCGGAATATCGATGGAAGCCGCTTCTGCGGGGACCGCAGCGGCAGGCCCGGAGGATGCGGGGGCCGGGGCAGCCGCCAGGTCGATTTCGATGCCCTGCACGGGCGCCATGCCCTCGCGCAGCAGCAGAAGCGGTGACGACGGCTGCTCCTCCCGGCTGCCGGCCGGGCGCAGCACCAGCCTGCCGGAAGCGGGGAAGACCTGCTCGCTCCAGGTACGGAGGTTGCTGCCGGAGGCAGCCGCAGCCCCGTCAACATCCAGTTCCAGCGGGCCACGCAGCAGGACAGTCACCTGGCTGTCCACCGAGACCAGCCCGAAAGAGGGAAGCCTGCTCAGCGAGCCGGCGAGTCCGCCCGTGACGGCGTCGAAGAGGTCCTCCAGCGGCGCGCTGCCCTGCAGCGACGCCCAGACTCCATCCAGCCGCTCCTGGCTGGTCTCCGCCGGCAGCAGCACCACACGGGTGCCGCGCACCAGCACCAGCCAGGCCGCGCCGGGGTGCTGCCGATACCGCAGTCCGTCCATCAGCTAATCACTGTCCGTTTTCTGCCGGCTCCGCCGCGGGGGATGCCGGTGTGCTGTCCGCCGGGTTCGGTGCTGCGAGTCCTGGGAGCGTGATCGCGCCTGAATCGGGGTTTGACGTTCCGGAGTGCGCATCGATGACCAGCACGGTGATGTTGTCCCGGCCGCCGGCGCGCAGGGCTGCCTGCACCAGCGCCGCGCAGGCGTCCTGGGGGTTGCTGACGGAGGAAAGGACCTGGAAGATATGCCCGTCGCTGACTTCACCGGTGAGACCGTCGGAGCAGACCATCAGCCGGTCCCCCGGCTCAACGGGAATTAGCCAGAAATCGGCGTTGGTGTCATTGCCCGTGCCCAGGGCACGGGTGACGACGTGCCGGCGTGGATGAACCAGCGCCTCGTCCGGGGTGATCTGGCCAAGGTCAACCAGTTCCTGCACTTCACTGTGGTCCACGGTGATCTGTTCCAGCGCGCCGTTGGACAGCCGGTAGGTACGGGAGTCACCGACGTTGAAGACAAGCCAGTACGGACGGGATTCTTCCTGGACCAGCACTGCACCGGTGAGGGTGGTTCCGGCACGGCCTCCGGTGGCTTCGCGGATCTGGCGGTCTGCCTTGGCCAGCAGTTCCTCGATCTCCGCAGCCGGGACCTCGGGAAGGTGTTCGCCCACCAGCCGCGAATCCCCCAGGGTGCGGACGCAGATGCTGCTGGCAATCTCGCCGGCTTCGTGTCCGCCCATGCCGTCTGCCACGGCAAACACCGGGTCTGCCGCGATCAGCGAGTCTTCGTTCAGCTCCCGCCGCAGTCCGCGGTCTGAGGCGTACCCAAAGACTGCTTCTAGTTCCAGGGGCTCAGATGTCTTTTCGTCGGAGTTCATTCATGCCCTATCCGGAAGCTGCTCACTGTAGTGATCTGTCTTACCTGTTCTCTCCATTACCCTAACGGACCCCGGGGATCTTGAGCAGCGCCGGTGCGGCGGGTCACCTTCGACGCTCCTCCACGCAGCCGCCCAAACAGTCCCGCGAACCATCCGCGGCGCGCGCCATGAGGCCGTGGCCGCGACGCCAGCCTGGATTCAAGGCGGAGGGAACGCAGCGAATAGCGGGCGCGCTGGCGCTGCCAGAAGCCTGCGGTTCCGGTCAGGGATACACGGACCTTTTCCACGTCCTCCCAATAGGCGCCCACCTCTTCCTCGGTGGGATCGCCGGGGCCGAAGACGCCGGCGTCGGCACGCCGCGCCAGTGCGGCAGTGGCTTCCGCCCCGAGCGGGAAGGCCCGGCCCAGGGCAGCGGCGTCCTGCCGGCGTGTTCGCCGGCCGCTGACCATAACGCCCAGGTCCGCTGCGGCACCCAGCACTTCCCGCCAGCCTCCGGCGACCCGCTGGGCGGTGCCTCCCGAAGTGCGGCGCTTGATGCGCAGCCTGCGCTTGATCGCCAGGATCAGCAGCAGCGGGCCGAACAGGAGAACCAGGGGCAGGGATGCCAGTCCCAGCATGCGCAGGATCCCGGAAACGCTCTTCCAGAGATCCTCGTCCTTCTCATCGGCGTCCTGCGGGTCCGCTGCCGTGTCCGGCGGCAGTTCAGCGGGTTCCTGCGGCGGGGGCGGCGGCTGGAGAACCTGCGGCTTGGGCGTGGACTTGGGCTGCTGCTGCGGCGGGACGGGTTCATTGTCCTCATCCGGGGTGGGGAAGAACGGCACCCAGCCCACCCGTTCGAACTCGACTTCCACCCAGGCATGTACGTCATCGCCGGTGATCTCAACCTTCTCCGGCATGCCCTCGAGCTCCTCCCAGTCAGGATAGAAACCCATCACTACGCGCGCCGGAATTCCCAGCTTCCGCGCCATCAGCGCCATGGCCACCGCGTACTGCTCGTCGTCCCCGACCATCTGCTCGGCGTCGAGCAGGCTGACCATCCGGGCGGCACCGTGACCCGGCAGTGAAGGAGTCTGTCCGTCCTTGCCGTTGCTGAAGTATCCCTCGGTGGCGAGGATCTGCTGCAGCTGCCTGACCCGCTGGATGGGGGTGGTTTCCTCTCCCGCGAACTCCGCTGCCTTGGCCCCGATAATGGGCGGGTCCTGCTGCAGCCGCGGCATCGCGGTCTGGGCGAAACCGTACTGGGCCAGCTGGGCGTCGTCGTATTCCTCCGGGAACACCACCGCCGTCTCGTAGCTGTCGCCGGACTGGACGCCGGCCGTGGCGAGCATCGTGCCGGTCCCGGCATCGTGATACAGCCCGGCAGCGATGTCCCGTGCACGGTCACCGCCGGGGCGGAGGGCACGGACGTCCCCCCCGGAGGGCAGCCAGGCACCGTTGTAGTCACGGATTTCGAATTGCAGGGTTGCCGCTTCGCCGTCTGCGGAGCCGCCGCCAAGCGTGCCTGCGTCTCCTACCCGGGCGAAACCGCCTGCAGCCTGTCCGCTGACGTTGTACACCACGCCGTCGTAGGCATCCATCGCCGCGAGACGGACCCGCTGGCCTTCCGGCAGGCCCTGGACGGTGAACAGCGTGGTTTCCGCGTTGTCCTTCACATAGCGCCGGAAGTCAGTCAGGGGGCTCGGGAAGTTGAACAGGTCTACGGGCGGTTCCACCGTGTCGCGGAGGACTTTACGGTCCAGGTCCGTCCCGAGCAGCGGTGCCGCCGCCAGCGACAGCGCGGCCGCTGCGGCTAGGACTGCCGCCCCGTATACCCTGCGGCGCAGCCGGGCAGCACGTGCCGGCGCCGAACCCAGGGCAGCCTGCGGTGCTGCGGAAGCGGACTGCGCGCGGGCGCGGCGGTAGGACAGGAAAACCAGCAGCCCGGCAGCCAGCAGGAGTGCCCGCAGGCCCGGCAGCGGAACATCCTTGGTGCCAAAGGCAATGCCGGCGGCGAAGAGGGCCAGGATGGGAAGGGCAGGCCAGTACGCGCCGCGGACTCGCCACGCGAGCAGCCCGGCGGCAAGTGCGGCCAGGAGGCTGAGCAGGAACGGGACCACCAGCATGCCGCCTGCCGTCCCTACCGGCGGGGCAACGGTCAGCAGGTCCTTCCAGGCGAAGACCAGGCCGAGCACCAGCACCCGCAGCGATCCGGGGGTTGGCAGCACTCCCGCGGCTGCTTCGACCGGTGCCGCCAGGGCGGACCCAAAGACGAGGTAGGTTCCACCGGCAGCTCCGGCAATCGCCCAACCGCCCCACCGGCGGGCAACAGCAGCTGCAGCCAGGCCAAGCCCGAGTACTACTCCGCCCAGTCCGGCAACCAGGTAGCGTGCGTCCCCGCCGAAGCTCGGGCCGAAGCCCAGCACGCCGGCGGTCAGCAGCAGCGCCAGTGCAGCCGCTTCGAGGCTCCGCCGCGTTGCCTCGGGGGTGAGCAGTTCCGTGCCGGCCGGCCTGACGGGGCGCGGCCGGTTGCGTTCGCGGGGCCGCAGGGGTGTCTCGGTGCTCACGCCGTGCCCTTCCGAATCAGCGCTGGAAGATCATCCAGGTTGCCGCACGCCAGCACCGTGAGGTCGGCGATGTCCCGGCGACCCGGCGCTCCGCCCTCGGCACACCGGACCACAAGGGTACGGATACCCGGAGGAATCGCAGTCGACGCGGACCGCAGTTCTGCGGCGCCCGGAACTGAACCGGTCACCAGGATGACCACTGAGGCGTTGGGCACGGCGTCGGCAGTGAGGCCGGCCAGTTCCCGGGTTCCCTCCCGGCGGTCCGTGCTTTCAAGACGGGTCAGGCCGTCCAGGAGGATTGTTCCGCTGCCGCTGCGCATCAACCCGTCCTGGGTGAGCACGCTCAGGTCACGCTGCTCGCGCAGTGCCTGCAGGCCCAGGGATCCCGCCACTGACACCGCCAGCTCGAATTCGTCCTCGCTGCCGTAGTCCGCGCGGCGTCCGGAGAGCGCTACCGCCAGGTGGGAACGCCGGGTCTCCTCGAACTGGCGGACCATCAGCGTGCCGGTCCGTGCCGTGGTCTTCCAGTGGATGTGCCGGCGGTCGTCTCCCGGTACGTATTCCCGCAGCGCGTGGAAGGACACGTCGGCGGTGCTGAGGATCCGCGTTGGCAGTCCCTCCAGGTCCTTGATGAATCCCGTGGCCGAGCCCTGCAGGTTCACGGTCCGCGGATGGACAAACAGGTCCACCGGGTCCGTCCAGCGCAGCCGGCGGCCCAGCAGGCCGAACGGGTCCCGGCGAACCGATTCCACCGGCCCCACCACAATCACTGCCCGCTTCTGCGTGGGGATCCGGAACAGTTCCTCGTGTTCGGTTCCCGGTGCCATGCGCGGCAGTTCGAAGACGGCGGTCGCTGCCCCCACGGGCAGTTCCAGCAGTGCAGGCAGCAGCAGACGCGCCCCGGGGTTGCCAACGGTCAGGGAGCCGACGGCGTCATCCCCCACGGCTACCCGGGTGCGGGTGAGGTCCAGGCGCACCGAATAGGCCTGCCGTCCCAGGACGAAGGCGAGCCCTGCGGCGAGCACCAGCGACAGCGCCAGGGCAGCGATCAGCGCCTCGCGCCAGCCCAGCAGTCCGCCGGCCAGCCAGCACGCCGCGGCGAGGGCGGCAACGGTCCACCCCAGTGCCGTGACGCTGGCGAAGACAGCCTTCGGCGCGCGGAGGACGGATGCGGGAATCCGGGGGAAACTGGGCACTCGGGTGGTCCTAGGCGTTGACGCGCTGCTGCGGCGCGGCAGTGGATGCAAGGACCTGGTCCAGCACGGCGGAAGCCGTGGCGCCGGCGAACTCGGCTTCGGGATCCATGACCAGGCGGTGGGTAAAGACGCTGGGTGCGAGCGTCAGCACGTCGTCGGGCAGTACGTAGTTCCGGCCTTCGGCCGCAGCCCATACCTTCGCGGCCCGGACCATTGCCAGGGCGCCGCGGACGCTGACGCCGAGGCGGGTTTCGGGAGCCTCGCGGGTGGCCGCCGCCAGATGGGCGATGTATTCGAGCACGGAGGTATCGGTATGCACGGACGCGGCAAGGTCAGCCATGTCCCGCACTGCGGCGGAGGTGATGACGGCGGTCAACGCGGCAGACCGGTCGCGTGTGGCGGACCCGGCCAGCAGCTCAACCGTGGCCGCATGATCCGGATATCCCATGGACGTCTTGATCAGGAACCGGTCCAGCTGCGCCTCCGGCAGGCGATAGGTGCCGGCCTGCTCGATCGGGTTCTGCGTCGCGATCACCATGAAGGGGCGCTCCTGCGTGTAGGTGGTGCCGTCCACGGTGACCCGTGACTCTTCCATGACCTCCAGCAGTGCCGACTGGGTCTTGGGCGAGGCACGGTTGATTTCGTCCGCCAGGACCACGTTCGCGAAGATCGGACCGCGGTGGAACTCGAAGGCCTGGGTCTTCTGGTCGTAGATCGTGATGCCGGTGACATCGGACGGCAGCAGGTCCGGAGTGAACTGGATGCGGGACGTGGTTCCCTGCACGGTGGCAGCCAGCGCGCGGGCGAGCATGGTCTTGCCTGTGCCGGGGGCGTCTTCGAGCAGCACGTGTCCTTCAGCCAGCATGGAGGTGAGGATCAGCCGCACGGCCTGCGGCTTGCCCAGCACTGCCTGGCCAACGTTGGTGACCAGTTTGGCGAAGGTTTCGGCGAACCAGGCGGCCTGCTCTTCGGTCATGGACATGGTGGTGTTCCCCTAGGTGGTGCGGATTGGGTGTTCGTAAGCGGGTTTAGCACTGGCCCATCCCGCCGGGCGGATTGTAGCCAAAGTTGGTGTGGATGCCCTTGATGTGCAGGCCGTTGTTGGACGCATTGGGTCCGGAGAGCTGGCGGTACCAGATCTCCCCGCTGCGGCGGACGATGTAGCAGCGGGTCTCGATGCTGTCTCCGATGTAGGCCCAGTGGTTGTTGAGGCAGCGTCCGTCACTGGTGTAGTTGGTGCCGTTGACAGGGTCCATGCAGGTGCGCCGGTCCCCGCTGGAGAGCTGGTTGCCCACAGTCAGGGTCCAGGTGGCAGGCGGCGGCTCGCTGCCGGTGCGCGCGGAGGCTTCCGCGATTCCGCCGGCGGTCCCCTGCGAGTTCAGTACCCGCACCCGGATGCTCACCGTCTGGTTGTACCCGTCACCGACATCGCGGCTGCCGGAGACGCCAACGTTCTCCCACCCGCCGCCGTTGACCGAGATCTGGACCTGCGCGACGTCGTGCGCGTTCTGGTTGGGCGGGGCCCAGGACAGCCTGGCAGTGCGGCTTCCCTGCCCGCCGTCGGAGCCCGACGCCGACGGCGTTCCAGGGCTGCCGAAGACCTTCACGCCGGCGGACGCAGCGGAGGCGGCGCTGTCGTAGGAGGAGCCGTCGGAATTCACGACGGCGGTCAGCCTCGCGGTGATCGTGGCACCGTTGCTGAAGCCTGTGATTTCCTGGCCGCTGCTCACCATCATGGAACGGCCGTCGCTGAAGCTTGCCCGGTAGCTGATTTCCTCCGCCCGCGCGCCGTTGCGTGCGCCCTGGGCCAGCGGAGTGAAGGTGATGGTGACGGCCCGCCCTTCGGCTCCGGTGCGCGAAGCTGCCAGTACGGGCGCCGCAGGCGCATCCGGAGCTCCGACGGCGCGGCGCGGCGCGGAGGTTGGGCCCCACTCGCTCCAGCCCGCCTTGTTGTAGGCGCGGGCGGAGTACGAATAGTTCTGCTCGGAGTTGTCCACCCGGACCGTCATATTGGACGCAGCGCCGGCCTCCAGGGTCCGCACCAGGGTTGAGCCGCGGTACTCCCGCAGCTCATAGGCGGTAACGTCTGCTCCATTCGGATCAGAATCGGCCCAGTCAACGGTGAGCTGGCTCTGCACGCCCACCGAATTGGCCTTGGCCGTGGTGGGTGTTCCGGGAGCGGATGGCACACCGGCGGGAACCTCAGGGGAAGAGTATTCGCTGAACCCTGACGGCTCGGGGGCCGCGTTGCGTGCCTGGACCCGCACGCGGTAGCTGGTGCCGTTGGCCAGGCCCGTCCACGTGGTGCGGGTCATGGATGCAGGAACGGTTTTCTGGGCGGTGCCCCCGGGCGGAGCCGGAGAGATCTGCAGGTCGTAGCTCTCGATGGGAGAGCCGTCGTTTGCCGGTGCGCTCCAGGAGATGTCCAGCTGCCGGTCACCGAACGCCAGGACCGGAGGAGCCGGTTGGGCGGGCTGGGTATCCGGCCGGGCGGCCGCCGACTGCGGGGACGGGTCCGAGGTGCCGTTGGCGTTTGTTGCCGTTACGGCAAAGGTGTACTCAACGTTGTTCGTCAGCCCGGCCAGCGTGCAGGTGGTGGCCGGGCAGTCCTGGCTGAAACCGCTGCTCCCGGTGACCGTGTATCCGGTGATGGGTGAACCGTTCGATGCCGGCGGGTCCCAGGAAAGGACAACGGTGCGGCTGCGAGTGCTCTCCACTACCGGCGTGGACGGCGAGTCAGGCCGTCCCTGCACTGAAAGCCGGATCTGCGCGGAAGCCTGCCGGTCTGCCTGCCGGGTCTTGTCTTCCACCCGGTACTGCACGCTCATGCTTCCCACGAAGTCCGGGTTGGGAGTAACCACGATCGAGTCGCCGCTGATCTGCGCTGTGCCGTTGCCGTCTGCTGTCGCCTCCAGGATCCGCAGCGGCGTTTCCGGGAAGGGATTGTCGTCATTGGCCAGGACATCCACCGTGACTGGCTTGCCCTGCACGGCGTCGTCCACTGAATCATCCGCGGCAACCGGCAGCGGACGGGTGGAGGCGAGCACCGTCAGGTCAACGCGTCCGGGTACCGGGTCGCTGCGTCCGTCCGTAACGGTCACGGCAAGCTGGCCCACTGTCCCGACGGCGGCACTGTCGGCAGCGGCGACCTCCAGGATGGTGCCCGAAAGGCTCGCTTCGAAACCTTCCGGAACCGGACCGGCCAGGGCGAACTCGAGGCGGTCGGCGTCCTCCGGGTTAGGGTCTGACGCGAGCGGTGCCAGGTCCAGCCGCACCGAGTCCTCGCCCTTGGCCGCTTCCAGCGACCCGGGGTTCATCACCGGCGGGAGGTTCTGCTCCGGCAGCGGAATCACGTTGATCAGGACGGTGAGCGTGGCCTTGAGGCCCTCCGGATCGTCCGGACCGGAGCCGTCCGTCACCTCGAAGGTCATCGCCCCCAGCCCGGCGTAATCCTCGTCCGCCGTGTAGGCGAGCGTGTCCTCGTCCGCCACCCACGTGTCCCGGTTGGAGGAGCCAATAGCGCTGACCTTGGCGGTCTCGGTAATGCGGGGCGTCCTGCCCTCACGCACCTCAACCAGGTCACCCAGTTCGAGGTCAAGGGTGTCCCCCGCCTGCACCTCCTGGACCGCGGAGCTGCGCAGGGTCGGATACTGCGCGCTCAGGCCCGGTACCCAAACCACCGCCGTTGCCGTGCCGCCGTCCATGTCCTGCACCGTGTAGGGGATGGCCTGCGCTTCTTCCGTCAGCTGCACCCGTACTTTGTCCGCAACCACCGAGGCGGTGGTGCGGAGCGGGTCCACTGACACTTCAAGGTCCTCGGCAACGCCGTCGGGGTCCTCGTCATTCTCAAGCACCGCCACATCAACCGCGGTGCGGCCCCGGATCTCGGCGACCTCCACCCGGTCATCGCGGGCGATCGGGGCCAGCAGTTCAGCGTTGGGGTCCGAGACAACGGCAACATTGCCGTTCGCGGATCCACCGCGGTTGTCCTTTACGGCGTAGCGGACGTTGTAGGTTCCGGGTTCATCCGGCACGGTAAAGCGGACCCGGGGCCCGTCGGCGCGGGCGTCCATGGACGGTTCCTGGGCGCTCACGCCGTCAGGGTCCAGCGAGATCGGATCGCCGTCGGGGTCTGAGTCGTTGGCGAGGACCGGAACGGCCACCTCGCGTCCCGGACGCACGGTAACGGCGTCGTTCACCGCCACCGGCTTCTGATTGGCTTCCGCCGCCGGCGCAATTCCCACCCGCACGGTTCCGGAGTTCACCAGGCCCAGGCGGTCCCGCACGGTGTAGGTAAACGAATCGGTTCCGCGGCCGGATGCGGAGGCGGTGTAGTCGATGTAGTCGGGGCCCGGAACTGCGGCACCGAGTGCCGGGGCTGCCGCGATGCCGTCCAGGTAGACCGAGTCGCCGTCGGCGTCGAGCCCGTTGAGCGGCACCGGTATCCGCACGGTGGTCCCGGCAATCGCCCGGCCCTCCAGGTTGCGGGGAACCGGCGGGGTGTTCTTCTCGTCATCCCGCGGCAGGATGTTGATGCGCACCTGGGCCGAGTCGCTCTGGCCGCTGGAGTCGCGCACCTCATAGATCGCGTAAACGGTCTTGGCCGTGTCACCGGCAACGAAGCGCAGGATGTTTTCGGAGACAAACAGCTGGCCGTCTGCGGGGTCCACGTCCTGCGGAAGTACCGGGTTGAGGGTGAGCTCATCACCGGTGGGCGAAGTGTCGTTTTCAAGGACAGGGATATCCACCACGTCACCCACACGGACGGTGGCGGTGTCAGCGGACGCGGCGGGCGGGAGCAGCGTTTCCGGCGGCTCCACCGGAAGCACGCTCACCTCGCCGCTGGCGCTGGCCGAACCGTTGGACACCGTGTAGCGGATGACACCCTGCTCCTGCATGCCGCGCACATCATGGATCTGCAGGATGTTGTGGTCCAGCACCTCTACGTCCAGCGGTGAACTGGCCCCGGTGCTGACGGACTGGACTACCAGCACCCCGCCAGTGGGATCCGTGTCATTGCCCAGAACGTCAACGAGCACGCTTCCGCCCCGGGGCAGCAGCGCAACGTCGCGGACGGCCACGGGCGCGCCCTGCCTGCCGGATTCCTGGGCATCCACGCGGATCAGGCCGGCAGCACTCTGCGGGCCGTTGGTCACCAGGTACTCCAGGTAATAGGTCGACGCCGCCGCGGGCGTGAAGGAAACTGCGCCCGTCTCATAGTTCGGCACCAGTGCGGAGCCGTCTTCCTGCTCCTGTTCCACCCGGGCAAGGCTGAGCTGGCCGCCGGCAGGATCCAGGTCATTCTGCAGCGGGTACAGGGTGACGGCCTCTCCGACGGTTGCCGTGAAGTGGTCGAAGTTCGTCACCGGCGGAAGCACACCGGCGGGGCGGACGTCGAAAGTGATGGTTCCGGTGGCTGTTTCAGTACCGTCCGAAATGGTGACGGCAACGTCCTTGACGCCCTGCGTCTTGCCAATGTCCCGGAAGGTCAGCAGGCCGTCGGAGCGGGTGCGCACCTGGTCGCCGTCGGCGGTTGGTTCCGCGGCGAGCAGCACCAGGTCATCCCCGTCCGGGTCCATCCAGTCATTCAGGATGTTCTGGCTGACGGATTTGCCCTGCTCCACCAGGATCCGGGTGGAGCGCCTGGGCTCGGGCGGAGCGTTCTCCCCCGCGCCGCGGACCTGCACGGTAGCCGTGGCCGAGGCAGTGCCGCCCCGTCCGTCGCTGACTTCGTATGTGAACGTGCTCGTCCCGGAGGCGTCGGCTGGCACCACAATCTGCAGGCCGGCGCCGTTGTAGATTTCCTGGACCACGCCGGCGGCGGGCTGTTCACCCGTCAGCCTGACGGTCAGCAGGTCCCCGTCAGGATCGGTGTCATTGTCCAGGACGTTCAGGATGGTGGTCCGGCCCGCCCGCACGCCGAAGCGGTCATCGGAGGCGACCGGCGGCCGGTTCTCCCCGGTACGGTCCGGGAGGGTGTTCACCGGGTTCTCGCTGGCGGATTCCTCTTCGTCGTCGCTGGAATCCTGCTTGGGCGGGATCACGTCTCCCCAGTTGTCCACCAGCTGCATGTTTTCGAGGACCAGCCACACGTTGCCGCCGTTGACGTCATTGAGGACCACAACGGAGCGGTTGACCCGGAACACCAGGTCCGAGGAAGCGCCGATTCCGGGGATCTCCTCGCGGAGGTTGTCCGCTTCCTGCTCGCAGTTGCGCACGTAGGTTCCGGCGCCGGCCCAGGCAGCGTGGACGCAGCCGTCCACCATCACCGGCGGAGCAGGTGTCCCGGACCCCTCGATTTCGGTGACCGTTGCCTCGGAACCGTTCAGCGGCTGCTCAATGAGCGCAGTGGCGGTGGCCAGCGCAACAACGTCCGCCTCGGGACCTGAGTCCTGCAGCTGCGCACCGCGGGTGTCATCAAACTCCACGGTGCGTCCCCCGGGCAACACCAGGGTTCCCGATTCGGCGTCGAACGCCACCGGCCTGCTGCCCACGGCAGCCACCTGGACGTCGCCGAATCCCTTGAGCTCCTCGGCTTCGGTGACGGACGGCTCGCCGTAGCTTCCGTCAGCGGCAACCTGGTAGCTGTAGATGCGGCCGCCGCGCGGGTCGGCAATCACGGCCGCGCCCTCGGGCGAAACGTCCGCGGCGGCTCCCGGCGCATTCTGCACGGCGGGCTCCAGCTCCGTGTCGCTGAAGAAAGGAAGGGAACCGGTGCTGGTCAGCCACACGTTTCCTGCCGCCGGGTCGGTCACGGCGACGGCGTTTCCGCCCTGGCTGAGCACGGCCGACGCCGGGAGCTGGACTTCGGTGCCGCGGGCCACGTTGGCCACGTCCACCGGGGAGATCTTGGACTGGTCCGTGTTGGAGTGGAAAACGGTGCTCTCGTGCTGCGTCACGTTGAAGCGGTCGCTGTTGGCCGCGTACGCGCCGTCGAGCATTCGGGAAGGATAGTTGAGGTGGCCCACCATGCCCTGGGTCTGGTTGGTGACCCAGACGCCGCCGTCGTTGAGATCCACGTCCGCACGGGCGAAACCGGGGTACAGGATGGCCGTCGCCACCAGTGCTCCCGCGGCTGCCACAGCCGCGCCGGCCGAGATGGCTTTGCGGTGCGCACGCAGACGCGCGGGCACAGCCCCCCTCAATGCTGACACGTGGTTCCCCCTGTTGCGATCCCCAAAAGCCGTGCCGGTTCTCCGCGCCTTGTTGATGCGGTGTCCAATCGCTGGGCGGCAGAACGCAGGCAGACGGACTTAGTGTCGCATATTGCTAAGGTTCCTGCCCAAAAAAGTCAGGGGTGTGGAGTTCTCCGGGGATCGCTCCGGCTGCACGCGTGGATCCCTGACCCGGACTCCGCCTGCCGGACTAGTCCAGGACCAGGCCGGGGCCGGTGCCCCGGGCGAGCGTCACCGGGTGGATCTCCCCGAAACCGCGCACGTTGCGCGGGGAATGCGGAATGAGGATGAACCGTTCGTTGTTGCGCAGCGCCGCCGCCGTCGAGGCATCGGTCAGGACCGTTCCGGGCTCCGCGAGGGAGGTCAGGCGGGAAGCCAGGTTCACGGTGGGCCCGTAAATGTCGCCAAGCCGGGACAGGACGCGTCCCCACACCATGGCTACGCGGGCGGAGGGCAGCAGTTCATCCTCCGTGAACGCCTTGGCCAGGGCCAGCGAAATCTCGGCTCCCGCTTCCGGAGTCTCCGCATTGAACAGGACTTCGTCACCGATGGTCTTCACCAGCCGGCCGCCGCCTACCGAGATGATCTCGGAGCACTTGTGCTCGAAACGCTGCACCATCTGTGCCAGCGTTTTCTCATTCATCTGCCGGGAGAGGCTCGTGTAGGAAACCAGGTCGGCAAAGCCAACGGCGCGTGCCAGCGGCAGCGGATTGTCATCCGTTTCCCCTTCATGGCTCGCAAGGCCGGCCTCGGCCCGCAGCGCGAGCCGCTGGATGGCAGCATTCAGCTGCCGCTTCCAGGCATAGACCAGCGTCTTTTCCAGCGGTTCAACCAGGTCCGGCAGGGCAGCAACCAGCCGCTTGCGCGCCTCGGCGTCCGTGATCCCGCGCTGGACCACCATTTCCTCGACCAGCGCTTCGATCTGCCACACCACCATGCGGTCCGTCATTTGGCCGATGGACCGCATGATCGAGATCGCGGCTTCCTCGGTCAGCCGTTCCTCGCGGACCAGCTCGATCACGGTGCTGAGCGCGTCCTTGTCCGCCTCCGTGAAGAACACGGCGTCGTCGTCGAGGTTCGGGAAACCCATGGCGCGCCAGAGCTTGCGGGCGGAGAGCAGGGACACGCCTGCCCCTGCGGCGGCCTCGCGCCGCTTGAGTGTCCGGGGGCCGCCGATCAGCTGCGCTTCGAGCCGCCGGACATCCTCGCGGTCAATCGAACCGGAAGATCCCGGAATTGCGGGCTTATCCGGCAGGGGGACTGCGTTCATCGACAGTGTCAGCGGCTCGGGCTCGGCGGCACCATCCGGTGCGTCCTGGCCCTGCTCACTCATCGCTGCTCCATTCGTCGTCGTAGACCGCGCTTCCTTCAATATCTACACCATCGAACATTACGGTCATTGGCAGCTCTTCTATGGTGGCCAACACAATCGACTTAAACCGGTGCACTTCCGGAACCGACGGATAGTCAATGACCCTCCCCCTGCCCAGATCCACGCGCAGGGTTCCGGCGCGCTGCATGCGTTGCAGTATCCCCTGCCTGGCTTCCAGCTGGTAGATGGAGGCCAGCGGAAGGTCGTGTTCGCGCCGCCTCAGCACTCCGCGGCGGTGGATCATCCTGCGGTTGGTCAGCACATACCGTGCAGCGTTCCAGCGCAGCACGGCCGGGACGCAGAAACGCAGCAGGATCAAGAGCACCAGAATGGCGACGGCGGGAGCCAGCACCGGCGTCCATTCCGCCAGTGACGCGGGTACCGAGTCCCGCCCGAGGTAACCGAGAGCGAAACCGCCAGCAGCGCAGGACAGCACGGCAAGGAGCACAGGACCGGCCAGCGGACCCGCGTGCGGCCGTGCGGATACGATCACCTGCTCGCCGGGCTCCAGCCTCATCCGCACCGGAATCCGGGGAGTCGAAGTTTGGTCATGCCTGCGCGGGCCTCAGGTGAACCACGTCGGCGGCCGTGACGGTCTGCCGTTTTCCGGTCTCCGCGTCCACCACAACGAGCCCGCCGTGGGCGTCCAGGTCCACCGCGCGGCCGGTCAGCTCACCTCCGCCGGGCAGCTCAGCGCGGACGTGCTGGCCGAGGGTGGTCATGCGTGCGGCTACCAGGTCCCGCAGGCTCCCGCCGCCGGGCCAGGCGGCCAGCGCATTGCCGTCGACGGCGCAGAAGGCACGGTAATCCCCGGCCAGCTGCAGCAGGTAGTCCTGCAGCAGGATGTTCCGGTCTGTGGTGGAGGAGTACTCCATCAGCAGGCTCGTGGCGGTGGGAACCGGCTGGTCCTCGTCCGTTAGTGAGACGTTCAGACCCGTGCCAACGACGACGGCGGGCGGATTGCCGGAGCTTTCCGGAACGAGCTGGGCCAGGACCCCGGCGAGTTTCCGTCCGTCAACCAGGACATCGTTGGGCCATTTGAGGCGGGGCTCGACGCCGGTGCGGGCTGCCACGCTCTTGGTCAGCGACAGCGCTGCAAGCAGGGACAACCACCCGTAGGACTGGGTGGGCAGCGGCCGCCCGGCAGGGTTGACCGGGCGCAGCAGCACACTGACAAACAGCGAGGAACGTTCCGGCGCCTGCCAGGAACGTCCCAGCCGCCCGCGGCCCGCGGTCTGCAGCTCGGCAGTCAGCACGGACAAGTCCGGGTACTCGGAAGGCACCAGCCGCGCGGAGTCCGCCAGGTCCGTATTGGTGGATCCGGTTTCGGCGACGACGTCCAGGCGGGCCAGCGGACCCGCAGGTGCTACAAGGCTGGCCTGGAGGCGCTCCGGTTCCAGGGGCGGGCGCTCCATGCTGGAGTAGTGCAGGTGCATGTTCCCGATCTTACGCGCCGCCTCCCCCGCTCCCCGGTGGACCCGCTGACCTCCCCACGGTTAGAGGAAGAAATCGGCCATCAGCTTGTCTTCGGGTGCACCCAGGCTGTACTTCGTGAAGTCAGTAGTGCCTTCCTGCCGGAGCACCTCTTCATCCGTGTAGAAGTTGCCGGTTGCCTCGCGGCCCGGACGGGTGAGGATCGCGTGGGCTGCGTCTGCCATGATGTCCGCGCTGCGGGAAACCTGTGCCAGCTCGGATCCACCGGGCATGTTGCGGATCGCGGCGGTGTCGATCGAAGTGCACGGCCACAGCGAGTTCACGCCGATGCCATCCTTCCTGAGTTCCTCTGCCAGGCCCAGGGTGGTCAGCGACATGCCGTACTTGGCCATTGTGTAGGCGAGGTAGCTTCCGGCCCACTTGGGGTCCAGGTTCAGCGGCGGGGAAAGGGTAAGGATGTGCCCGTTGTCCGATTCGCGCAGGGCCGGCAGCGCTGTCTTGGACAGGAGGAACGTGCCTCGGGCGTTGATGTCCTGCATCAGGTCATAGCTTTTCATCGTGACGTCGTCGGTGTTGCGCAGGTCGATCGCGGATGCATTGTTCAGCACGATGTCGATGCCGCCGAAATGCTCCGCCGTGGCCGCTACGGCCCCGGCAACGTCCTCGTCGCGGCGCACGTCGCCGATGATCGGCAGGGCCTTGCCGCCGGCGGCTTCGAGCTGTTCGGCCGCCGTGTAGACAGTGCCTTCCAGCTTCGGGTGCGGTTCAGCAGTCTTGGCGAGCATCGCAATGTTGGCGCCGTCGGCAGCGGCGCGGAGGGCAATTGCCAGGCCGATCCCCCGGCTTCCGCCGGACATGAGGATGGTGCGGCCGGCCAGCGAACGCGGGGAAGAGGATGCTGTGTTCGAAGTCATACGGACAGGGTAATGCACCTGCGTCGAAAATGTTACTGGCCAGTAACATGCGGCTCCCGGTCGACGCGCAGTCCCGGAGGCGCGCCGGCAGCGGCAGTCGGCTGCCAAACCGCCGGGCGCTTTCAGGTAGGCCAAGGCACGCAGACACAAATTGTAGGTTTCCTACACCCTGCCCGCGTGTGGGTGCTCACTAGACTGGGTGAATCGCCCGCACGCTTGTAAGAAACCTACTGAACCGCCGTGCGGCCCTCGGGGTGGCGATCCACCTGCCGCCCGCCAGACCCAGCACCGGAGAGTAAATGAGCCTCGACCAGGACATCGATCTGCAGACGACCGCCGGGAAAATCGCCGACTTCCGGCGCCGCCAGGCACAGGCGCTGGTGCCCTCCGGCGAAGCGGCAGTTGCCAAGCAGCACGCCCGCGGCAAGCACACAGCCCGCGAGCGCATCGATCTTCTCCTGGACGAAGGCTCGTTTGTTGAGTTCGACGCCCTCGCCGTCCACCGCTCCACCGCGTTCGGGATGGAGAAGAAGAAGCCGCTCGGCGACGGCCTGGTCTCCGGCTACGGCACCGTGGACGGACGCACGGTTGCGGTCTACAGCCAGGACTTCACCGTCTACGGCGGCTCCCTGAGCCAGGTCAACGGTGAGAAAATCGTCAAGGTCCAGGAATTCGCGCTGCGCAACGGCTGCCCCGTCGTCGGCATCCTCGACGGCGGCGGAGCCCGCATCCAGGAGGGTGTTGCCTCCCTGGCGATGTTCGCCGATATCTTCCGCAACAATGTCCACGCGTCCGGCGTCGTTCCCCAGATCTCCCTGATCATGGGCCCCTCCGCCGGCGGTGCCGCGTATTCCCCCGCCCTCACCGACTACGTGGTGATGGTGGACAAGACCTCCCACATGTTCATCACCGGCCCGGACGTCATCAAGACCGTCACCGGTGAGGACGTGGACATGGAAACCCTCGGCGGCGCCCGGCAGCACAACGCCACCACGGGCACCTCCACCTACCTCGCCTCCGATGAGGAAGACGCCGTGGACTTCGTCCGCGAACTGCTGGACTTCCTGCCCAGCAACAACCTCGCCGAAGCCCCGCTGGTCCCGTTTGACCAGGACCCGGAAACCAACGACGGCGACCTGGCTCTGGACGCACTCATCCCGGACTCCGCCAACCAGCCCTACGACATGCGCACCGTGATCGAGCAGGTGGTGGATGACGGGCATTTCCTGGAGATGCAGGCCCTCTACGCACCGAACGTCATCATCGGCTATGGCCGGCTGGAAGGGCACACTGTTGGCATCGTGGCCAACCAGCCCATGCAGTTCGCCGGAACCCTGGACATTGCCGCCTCGGAGAAGGCAGCCAGGTTTGTCCGCAACTGCGACGCGTTCAACATCCCCATCCTCACCTTCGTGGACGTGCCCGGCTTCCTGCCCGGCAAGGACCAGGAATTCAACGGCATCATCCGCCGCGGCGCCAAGCTGCTCTACGCCTACGCCGAGGCCACAGTTCCCAAGCTGACCGTGATCACCCGCAAGGCGTACGGCGGGGCGTACATCGTCATGGGGTCCAAGAAGCTCGGCGCGGACCTGAACCTGGCCTGGCCCACCGCCCAGATCGGCGTGATGGGAGCCCAGGGAGCGGTGAACATCCTGTACCGCAGCCAGCTCGCCGCCGCCGCTGCCGAAGGACGCGACGTCGAAGAAGTCCGGCAGGACTACATCACCGCCTATGAAGAGGAACTGCTCAACCCGTACCAGTCCGCTGAACTCGGCTACGTGGACGCCGTCATTGCACCGTCCGAAACCCGGCTGCAGCTCATCCGCGGACTGCGGGCACTGCGCGAAAAGCGCGCGGCCCTGCCGCACAAGAAGCACGGAAACATTCCGCTGTGAGCGTCTTTGATTCCGGCTCCGAAGCCGCGGGCCCGGCCGTACCCGCCGAGCCGTTCCTGCAGGTTGTCTGCGGCAACCCGACGGAGGAGGAGCTGGCGGCCCTTACCGCCGTCGTTATTGGCCTGGGGGCCGCTTCCCCCGAGGCGGACCTGTCCTCTGGAACACTCCCGGAGAAGGACCCCGCGCGCACCCGCAGGGCGTGGACCCGGCGCCGTGCGCTGAGCCTTCAGCCCACGCCAGGGCCGGGCTCGTGGCGGCGCAGCTACCGCTGACACGCTACGCTCGGACGTGTGACTGAACAGACAACCTCATCAGATAACCTGTCCAACGCCGGTTCGCGCACCCCCACTGCGATTGACGCCGTCGCCGAAGCTTTCACGCAGAATCTGCTCACCCTGGATCCGTCATTTGCCACCACGCTGGGCATTCCGGGCCACGAAACCGAGTACGCCGACTACTCCCCCGCCGGCCTTGAATCCATGGCCGAGGCAATGCGGGAGACCCTCGAGCGCCTTGAGGACCTGCAGCCGGTGGACGACGTGGACCGCGTCACCCTGGACGCCATGCGTGAGCGCCTGGGCCTGGCGCTGGAGATCCACGAATCCGGCTGGGACCTGGCAGACCTGAACAACATCGCTTCCCCGGCGCAGGACATCCGTGCCATTTTCGACCTCATGCCCACGAACTCCGTGGAAGCCTGGGAACACATCTCCGGCCGCCTGCACAACGTTCCCGACGCCGTCGCCGGGTACATTACCTCGCTGCGCCACGGGGCCGAGCAGGACCGGGTAGCTGCCCGCCGGCAGGTCAAGATCGTCATGGAGCAGGCGTCGAAGTACGCCGACGACGGCGGATTCTTCGATTCCTTCACCTCCGGTGCCGCACTTCCGGACGGGGCTGCGCTGCCTGAGCAGCTGCAGGCGGCCCTGAAGGAGAATTCCGACGCCGCCCGCGCCGCCTACCGCTCGCTGGTCAGCTTCCTCGAAACCGAACTGCTGCCCTCGGCCCCGGAAAAGGACGCCGTGGGAGCAGAGCGCTACGCACTGTTCTCCCGCCAGTTCCTCGGCTCCGCCGTTGACCTGGAAGAAACCTATGCCTGGGGCGTGGCCGAACTGGACCGCATCATCGCGGAGCAGGAGAAGGTGGCCAACCAGATCAAGGAAGGCGCCTCAGTCCGCGAGGCAATGGACCTGCTCGACGCCGACCCGGAGCGCCAGCTGCACGGCACCGCCGAGCTGCAGGCCTGGATGCAGGAACTCTCCGACCGCGCCGTCAGCGAGCTCTCCGAAACGCACTTCGAGATCACCGGCCCCATGCGCCGGCTCGAGTGCATGATTGCGCCGACCAACGAGGGCGGCATTTACTACACCGGCCCGTCGGAGGACTTCTCCCGCCCCGGCCGCATGTGGTGGTCCGTCCCCGAAGGCGAAGACACCTTCACCACGTGGAAGGAGACCACCACCGTCTACCACGAGGGCGTTCCGGGCCACCACCTGCAGATCGCCACGGCAACCGCCGCCAGCGACACCCTCAACAGCTGGCGCCGCAACGTCTGCTGGGTCTCCGGACACGGCGAGGGCTGGGCACTGTACGCCGAGCGCCTGATGGAGGAACTGGGCTACCTCTCCGATCCCGGAGACCGGATGGGCATGCTTGATGCCCAGCGCATGCGCGCCGCCCGCGTGGTCTTCGACATCGGCGTCCACCTCGAGCTTGAGGTCCCCGAGCGCTGGGGAACCGGCACCTGGACTCCGGAGAAGGGCTACGACTTCCTGAAGCAGAACATCGCCATCTCCGAAGGCCAGCTGAACTTCGAGTTCACCCGGTACCTCGGCTGGCCGGGGCAGGCACCGGCCTACAAGCTGGGACAGCGCCTCTGGGAGCAGATCCGTGACGAAGTGCGCACCCGCGAGGGCGACGCCTACGACGCGCGGACCTTCCACACCCGGGCACTGCGCCTGGGCTCGGTAGGCCTGGACACCCTGCGCCGGGCCCTGCTGGAAAACTAGAGCTAACCCCCTTTTGGACGCCCGGCCGGTTTCCGGCCGGGCGTCCCTGTTCTCCGGGTGTTTCTGCAGTCGTCTCCCCTGCTGCCCAGGTGTTTCTGCCGGGTGCGTGTTTCTGCTGCCCAGCACGCCGGGAGCGCTCCGGACGGGCGGGGGCAAGGATGGGACAATCGTCACAGCGGGGCGGGGAATAAGAAGTCCACTTCGGCGGGTCCGCGCCACAGAACGGCTCGCACGCGCATTCTTCCAAGGGTGCCCCCTTTGCGGCCGCGTAACATTTCGCAATACCGAAACGGCTCTGATAAAGGATCACGTCTAGCATCGAACGGTGACATCACCCCAGACCTCCCCACAGTCCCCCGCCGCAGCCGAGACCCGGCGCCGGCTTCCGCGCTGGGCCACCTCCTTCGGCCCGCAGATTATCGCAGCCCTGCTGGTCGGCCTCGGCCTGGGCCTGCTGGCCAAGAACATGGGCACCGTTGACGGCGAGCCCAACTGGCTCACCACCACGCTGTCCACCATCGGCTCGAGCTACGTCTCGCTGCTGAAGGCCGCCGTCGTACCCCTCATCTTCACCGCCGTCGTCAGCTCCATCGCCAACCTGCGCCAGGTATCCAATGCCGCGCGCCTGGCCTGGCAGACACTGCTGTGGTTCGCCATCACCGCCCTGATCGCCGTCGCGATCGGCATTGCGCTCGGCGTGATCATGCAGCCCGGCGCCAACGCCGATGCCACCGCCCCGGACGGATACGACGGCGGCACCGGCAGCTGGATCGGTTTCCTCACCGGCCTGATCCCGGGCAACTTCCTGGGCCTGACCGCCTCCACCTCGGAGACGCTCACCACCTCGCTGAACTTCAACGTGCTTCAGGTCCTGGTCATCGCGATCGCCGTCGGCATCGCCGCCCTGAAGGTCGGCAAGCCTGCCGCGCCGTTCCTGGCACTGAATGCCTCCGCCCTGGCCGTCATCCAGAAGGTCCTGTGGTGGATCATCCGCCTGGCTCCGCTGGGTACCGTCGGCCTGATCGGCCGTGCCGTAGCCACCTACGGCTGGGACA
The DNA here is from genome assembly GCF_051337705.1 of Arthrobacter sp. IK3. Lineage (NCBI taxonomy): Bacteria > Bacillati > Actinomycetota > Actinomycetes > Micrococcales > Micrococcaceae > Arthrobacter > Arthrobacter sp. IK3. The sequence continues at coordinate 227,405 of NZ_JBPPSW010000006.1, forward strand.
CCATCGGCTCCCTGGGTACGTTCACCCTCGCCATCTACGTGGGCCTGGCCATCGTCCTGTTCGTGGTGTACCCCGTGCTGATCAAGTCCCACGGCCTCTCGGTCCGCCAGTGGTTCTCCGGCGCATGGCCGGCAATCCAGCTGGCGTTCGTTTCCCGTTCCTCCGTGGGCACGCTCCCGCTGACCCAGCGCGTGACCGAGCGCAACCTCGGTGTACCCCGGGCCTACGCATCCTTCGCCGTACCGCTGGGTGCCACTACCAAGATGGACGGCTGCGCCGCAATCTACCCGGCCATTTCCGCGATCTTCGTGGCACAGTTCTTCGGCATTGACCTGAGCATCGGCCAGTACCTGCTCATCGCCGTCGTCGCCGTCCTGGGTTCCGCGGCAACTGCCGGAACCACCGGCGCCGTCGTCATGCTGACGCTCACCCTGTCCACCCTGGGACTGCCGCTCGAAGGCGTTGCCCTGCTGCTCGCCGTCGACCCCATCCTAGACATGGGCCGCACCGCCGTGAACGTTGCCGGACAGACCGTGGTCCCCACCATCGTTGCCAAGCGCAATGGAATGCTGCAGCCGGAGCTCTACGACGCAGAGCGCAACGGTGATCCCTTCGCCGACGATTCGGTTGAATCGGACACATTTGAGACGGATGCGGCAGAACTTCCGTCACAGGAGAGCACTTCCGCTTCATCCGCTACCGTGGAGGCGGCGAACAGGGGGTAAGGTTTTCCTGCTCGCACTTCTCCGAGAACGGCCGTCCCACTGCGGGGACGGCCGTTCTTCGTTTGCCCACTAGGCTGGGAAGCGTGACTGAACTGATTCTTGCCTCCGCTTCCCCGGCCCGCACCAAGCTTCTGGCCAACGCCGGCATTGCCCACCGCGTGCTGGTTTCCGACGTCGACGAAGACGCCGTGACGGCCCGCTACGGACTCACCGACCCGCACGATACCGCGCTCCTGCTCGCCCGTGCCAAGGCCGAGGCCGTGGCGTCGCTGCCCGAGTCCGAGGGCGCACTGGTGCTCGGCTGCGACTCGGTCTTCGAGTTCCAGGGCGAGGCGCACGGCAAGCCGTGGGAGGCCGACGTCGCCCGCGAACGAATCCGGCGGATGAGCGGAAACGTTGGGGTGCTGCATACCGGCCACTGGCTGGTCGACTGCCGCGACACCGAGGAGGACGGCTCCGGCGCCACCCTCGGCTCTGTCAGTTCCGCGGAGGTGCACTTCGCGAAGCTGCTCGACGACGAAATTGAGGCCTACGTCGCCACCGGCGAACCACTGCAGGTTGCCGGGTCCTTCACGATCGACTCTCTTGGCGGTGCCTTCATCGAAAAGGTCGTCGGGGATCCGCATGCCGTTGTGGGTCTTTCCGTCTCGACGCTGCGCCATCTGCTGGCCAGCGCCGGTGTTGGCGTGACCTCGTTCTGGCGGTAGCCCTCGCAGGGTCAGCAGCTGCGGGGCCGCGGGGCTGCGGGGCTGCGGGGCTCGCAGCCTAGCTGCCGCGCGGCCCGGGACAGCCGGCGGCGGGTTGCGGCACGTTGTGCCGTGCCAGCCGGCCGCGGGTTGCGGCACGTTGTGCCGCGCGTGGCCGTGCCGGCCGTGCCTCCGGGCATCATCCTGTGGTGCAATGAAGTCGCTTTGGGCCTCTCCGTACGTCCTGTGGCGGGATGTGGTTCCTTCGACCGCTGAAGAGGGACAATAGCGCGACACAGGATGCATCGGCGTTGAGCCAAAGGACGCTGTCGCGACACAGGATTTTGTCCGCTCCTACTGATTACGCCGCTATTGCCCCACATGATGGGCTATTCGGAACCTCATTCCCCAAGCCCGGCGCCTGGAGTCCATCCGCCCAGCTTCAGCCCGCGAACAACCTTTCCCGCCACCCATTCGGGCCCCCTGTGCATATCCAGAGCAGAGACCTTCACCTGATGCCATTGGAGCTCGCTGACCAGCAGATCCCGGTTGTGGTCACGGAGCTGCTGTTGCCGCATCAGGTGGTGCTCGCCGTCGTACTCAACGCAGGTGCGGAACTCCGGACAGCCAAGGTCGGACCATAAGACCGGCCTCCCTTCGGCATCCAGGAGCGGAAGGTTTGGGTGAAATGTGGGGAGCCCGGCTTCGCGCAGCAACAAGCGCAGATGAGTCTCGGGCACCGAGTCCACTCCCACCCGAACCAAATCTACCGCTGCGCGCGCATTCCTGATATGTGGAACCCAGCGTGCACCGTCCACGTAACTCCTCAGGACTTCGAACCGAACCACGGCCCGGCGCACTTGACCGTAGCTTCGTCCATGCTCGCTGACCAGCCAGTCGCCCGCGGCCACGAGGTCCGGCAACGCAAGCATGCCCGCCAAGTCAATGAAGGTCCGAACGGGAGACGTGGCACGGACGCCCTCCGATGGAAGGACAATCTCCGATTCGGCCAGATTCAGCCGGTGGCATCGCACGTGCCGTCGACTGGTAGCGGCAGCAGCCCGGGCACGCGCCAGATGCAGCACCGGCTCCCGCCGGAACGACGCCGGCAGGGGAATCCCATGAAGCCGGGCCGCCGTCGTATGGCTGAGCACGGCATCCGGCAGCAGCTGCAGGTACGGCCGGGCGCGGGCCGCGAGATCCCCGGCATCGCCGTCGGCTGCACGGGGAACCCGGATTCCCCGGCTGGGAATCCGCAGGTCAGAGGCGCGGAGCCTGCCCCTGGTGAGCCCCGCCCGCTGCGCATCAGCGGCAAGGAACGGGTCAGAGAACGACGGCGGAAGGGGCTTCGGCGTGCGCATCCACCAGTTCTACCGGCTGGTCCGCACAGCCGCCCGGGATATCCACAGATCCAAACGGGTCGCCACACCACGACACCATTTGTAGGGTCCCCACAACTAAAGCTGCCGCCCCACGCAGAAACAGCACGGTTTATGGCGGGACACCACAAAAGCGCGCTACGCTCCCAAGAGATCAAAGGAGCCAGTGCATTTCATGAGCCAGAACACCCCCGCCCCGCTGGGCAAGGTCCTGATTGCCAACCGCGGTGAGATCGCCGTCCGGATCATCCGGGCCGCCCGCGACGAAGGTATCGGCACGGTCGCCGTTTATGCCGACCCGGACAGGGACGCACTCCACGTCCGGCTGGCCGACGAGGCCTACGCCCTGGACGGCAGCACCGCCGCAGATTCCTACCTGGACATGGACAAGGTCCTCGCCGCTGCCACGCGTGCCGGCGCCGACGCCGTCCACCCCGGGTACGGCTTCCTCTCCGAGAACGCGGAGTTCGCCCGCCGCGTGATCGACGCCGGACTCACCTGGATCGGCCCCTCCCCAGAGGCCATTGAGCAGCTTGGAGACAAGGTGCGCGCACGCCACCTGGCCGCGAAGGTAGGGGCACCCCTGGTTCCGGGCACCTCGGATCCGGTGTCCAGCGCCGATGAAGTCCTGGCCTTCGCATCCGAACACGGACTCCCAGTGGCCATCAAGGCAGCATTCGGCGGCGGCGGACGAGGCATCAAGGTTGCCCGCATGCTGGAGGAAATCCCCGAACTGTATGACTCGGCCGTCCGTGAAGCCACCGCAGCATTCGGCCGCGGCGAGTGCTTCATCGAACGGTTCCTGGATTCTCCCCGCCACGTTGAAACCCAGTGCCTGGCTGATGCGCACGGCAACGTCGTCGTCGTTTCCACCCGCGACTGCTCGCTGCAGCGCCGCAACCAGAAACTCGTTGAAGAGGCTCCGGCGCCGTTCCTCACCGAGGAGCAGACCCGGCGGCTCTACGAATCCTCCAAGGCCCTGCTGCGCGAAGCCGGCTACCAGGGCGCCGGAACGTGCGAGTTCCTGGTCGGGACCGACGGCACCATCTCCTTCCTGGAGGTGAACACCCGCCTGCAGGTTGAGCACCCGGTCTCCGAGGAGGTCACCGGGTTGGACCTGGTCCGTGAGCAGTTCCGCATTGCCCGGGGCGAAGAGCTCGGCTACGGCGATCCCGAGGTCCGCGGGCACTCGATCGAGTTCCGGATCAACGGCGAGGACGCCGGCCGCGGATTCATGCCCTCCCCCGGCACGGTCGAGTCCCTGCGCCTGCCCACCGGCCCCGGCGTCCGCGTCGACTCCGGCATCGAAGCGGGCGAAACCGTCGGCGGCAACTTCGACTCAATGCTGGCGAAGCTGATCGTCACCGGCGCCACCCGCACCCAGGCCCTGCAGCGGGCGCGCCGCGCCCTGCAGGAATTCGAGATCACCGGCCTGCCGACCGTCCTCCCCTTCCACGCCGCCGTCGTCGCGGATCCCGCGTTCGCGCCGGAAGAGGGACCGTTCAGCGTGCATACCCGCTGGATTGAGACGGAATTCGACAACACCATCGCACCGTTCAGCGGATACCCCGCAGGCGGGAACGACGACGACGCCTCCCGCCAGCGCCTCACGGTCGAGGTGGGCGGCAAACGGCTTGAGGTTGTCCTGCCCGCCGGCATGGCCCAGATGGCCGGGAAGGGCGGTGCTGCTGCCAACGGCAAGCAGCGCAAGGGCCGCTCACGGTCCGCCACGGCGGCTGCAACCGGCAATGACCTGACGTCCCCCATGCAGGGAACCATCGTGAAGGTGGCAGTCGAGGATGGCGCCCAGGTTGCCGAGGGGGACCTGATCGTGGTGCTCGAGGCCATGAAGATGGAACAGCCGCTCACCGCGCACAAGTCAGGAACCGTCAGCGGCCTCTCGGCAGCCCCCGGAGCCACGGTGACCGCCGGCGCGGTCATCGCCACCATCCTGGACTAGGTCCTAGCCGGCCGGCACAGCACAAGAGGCCCGGATCCACACGGATCCGGGCCTCTTGGCGTTCCAGCAGGCGAACTAGCTGGAGTGGTTTACGTAATCCACGTCCTTGGTTTCGCGGGTAACCCACAGGGCGATGAAGGTCAGGACCGCCATGGAGGACAGGTAGACGCCTACCAGCCACGGGCTGCCGTCAGCTGCCTGCCACAGGGCCACGGCGATGAACGGGGCAACAGCGGCGCCCAGGATCGAGGAGACGTTGTAGGCGATCGCGGAGCCTGTGTAACGGACGTTGGTCGGGAACAGCTCAGGCAGTACCGCGCCCATCGGACCGAAGGTCAGGCCCATCAGCGTGAAGCCGATGATCAGCAGCGCCATGGTGCCCACGAACCCGCCGCCGAACAGCGGATCGAACGCGAAGCCGAAGGCGAAGATCGCTGCGGTGACCCAGAGCAGGGTCTTGCGGCGGCCGTGCTTTTCGGCCAGCGGACCGGCAACCATGGTGAAGATACCGAAGAACACGACGCCGACGATCAGCATGATCAGGAAGTCATTGCGCGCGTAGCCCAGTCCGGAGGCGAATGAATCCGGATCGAAGGCCTTGCCGGCGGCTTCTGCCTTCGCAGCGGCTTCTGCCTCGGTCTTCGCGGCGGTGCCGTAGGACAGCGTGAAGGTGGTCATCAGGTAGAAGAGCACGTACGTGGCCAGCATGATGAAGGTGCCGGCAATCATCGGGCGCCAGGAGAACTTGAACGCAGCGGCCAGGGGCAGCTTGCTCACTTCACCGGAGTCGACAACCTTCTGGAAGGCCGGGGTTTCCACCAGCTTCAGGCGGACGTACAGGCCAATGATGACCATGACGGCGCTGGCCAGGAACGGGATGCGCCATCCCCAGGACATGAAGGCTTCCTCGGAGAGGTTGAAGCTCAGGATCAGGAACAGGCCGTTGGCCAGGATGAAGCCGATCGGAGCGCCCAGCTGCGGGAACGTGCCGTAGATCGCGCGCTTATTGGCGGGGGCGTTCTCGGTGGCCAGCAGCGCCGCGCCTGACCACTCGCCGCCGAGGGCCAGGCCCTGGGCGAAGCGCATGACAACCAGCAGTGCCGGTGCCCAGAAGGTCCAGCCGGGCATGTCGGCGCTCGGCAGGCAGCCGATGAGGAACGTGGCGATACCCATGGTGAGCAGGGAGGCCACCAGGGTGCCCTTACGGCCCACCTTGTCGCCGAAGTGCCCAAAGACGATGGATCCAAGCGGACGCGCGATGAATGCCACGCCAAACACGGCAAAGGAACTCAGCAGCGCGGTAACGCCCTCTGCGTTTGGGAAGAAGAGGATCGGGAAGACCAGTACTGCGGCCGTCGCGTAGACATAGAAGTCATAGAACTCAATGGAGGTTCCGACCAGCGACGCTACGATCACGCGACCGCGTGAGTTTGCGGGTGCCTTTTCGGTTTCGGCACTTGGTGTGTTTGTTGACATGGCAAGTCTTTCGGGTGCGGATGGAAAGTAGGATTATCGTAGAACCCCGCGTCCGCCATTCGGACATTGGTCCACATTGTGGACGTAACGTTGGACAAACCCTTATTTAATGCGTCGGAATGCAGGTCTCACGCGACGCGTTCCGCCGGGACACCCCCTTTCCCATCCCCCGCGAGATAGCAGAAACTGCCCGTATCAGGACTGATACGGGCAGTTTCTGTAATCTCGATGTGCGGAGCCGGGAACCGCTAGATGTGTACGTGCAGCCTGCGCGCAGCTTCGGAGATGGAGCCGGTCAGGGACGGGTACACCGTGAAGGTGTTGGCTACGTCGTCCACGTGCAGCTTCTGGGTGACCGCCAGGGCGATCGGGAAAATCAGCTCAGAGGCGCGGGGACCGACGACGACGCCGCCGATCACCGTTCCGGAACCCTTTCGGGCAATGATCTTCACGAAGCCTTCCTTGACGTCCATCATCTTGGCCCGAGCATTGGTGTGCAGCGAAAGTTTGATGACGTCGCCCTGGTAGCGGCCGGCGTCGACGTCGGCTTCCGAGACACCCACGGAAGCGATCTCCGGGGAGGTGAAGATGTTCGAGGCCACGTGCTTGAGTTTCAGCGGCTTCACGCTGTCCCCCATCAGGTGAGCAATGGCGATGCGTCCCTGCATGGCTGCCACGGACGCCAGGTTGAACACTCCAGTGCAGTCACCGGCGGCGTAGACGTTCGGGGCCGTGGTGCGGGAAACGCCGTCGACCTTGATCTGTCCGTATTCGTCCAGGGCGATCCCGGCTTCCTCGAGCCCGATGTCTTGGGTGTTGGGGATGGCTCCGACGGCCACGAGGCAGTGCGACCCCTCGACCGTGCGTCCGTCGGAGAGGGTGACGAGCACGCCCTCGCCGGTGTTCTTCACGGAGTCTGCGCGGGACCGGGACAGCACTGTCATGCCGCGGGCCTGGAACACGTCCTCCAGCACCCGGGCGGCGTCGGCGTCCTCACCGGGCAGCACGCGGTCGCGGCTGGAGATCAGCGTGACGCGGGAACCCAGGCCGTTGTACGCCGAGGCAAACTCGGCACCGGTGACACCGGAGCCGATCACGATCAGGTGCTCGGGAACTTCGGTGAGGTTGTAGATCTGCTTCCAGGTGAAGATCCGCTCGCCGTCCGGCATGGAGGTTTCCAGCTCGCGCGGGTTGGCGCCGGTGCAGAGCAGCAGGGCTTCGGCTTCGACCGTGGTCACGGTGCCGTCGTCGGCGGTCACTTCGATGGTGTGGTTGTCCAGCAGGCGGCCGTTGCCGATCACCACGTTCACGCCCATGCGCTCCAGCGTGCGCCGGATGTCGCTGGACTGCTCGCGGGCCAGCGCAAGGAGGCGGTGGTTGACCATCTTCAGGTCCGCTGCCACCGGCTTCGAGTCACCGAAGTCCACGCCCAGGCCGGAAGCCGCGTTCAAACGCGTCATCACGTCGGCGGTGGCGATGAGGGTCTTGGAGGGAACGACGTCGGTGAGGACGGCTGAGCCGCCCAGGCCGTTGCGCTCAACGATGGTGACGTCCGCCCCCAGCGATGCCGCCACCATGGCGGCTTCATATCCACCGGGGCCGCCGCCGAGGATCGCGATTTTTCGGGCTGTGAAATCTAGTTGGCTCGTCACAACTGTCCATTCTGTCGCATCGGGGGATGCCGCTCAAACGGGACCGGTACCGCAGGCAGGAGCAGTGCCGTCCAACACACGGTAAGTTGTACGGGTGAGCAACGACGAACCCTTTGAACTTGCCCGGCACGCCGCAGCGTACATTGCCGAGAAAACCGGCGTACCCAGCCATGACATCGCCCTGGTCCTGGGCAGCGGATGGGGTGAGGCAGCCGAACTGATCGGCGAAACCACCGCCACCATCCCGGCGTCGGAAATCCCCGGATTCTCCGCCCCCGCAGTGCAGGGCCATGTTGGAACCATCCGTTCCATCCTGACCCCCAGCGGAAAGCGCGCGCTGGTCCTGGGAGCCCGCACCCACTACTACGAGGGCAAGGGCGTCCGCGCCGTAGTCCACGGCGTACGCACCGCGGCTGCCGCCGGCGCCAAGGTGATGGTGCTGACCAACGGCTGCGGCGGGCTGAACCTGGACTGGAAGCCCGGCACCCCCGTGCTGATCAGCGACCACCTGAACCTGACGGCCACCTCACCGCTGGAAGGTGCCACGTTCGTGGACCTGACGGACCTCTACTCTCCGCGCCTGCGCGAACTGGCACACACCATTGACCCGACCCTGGCCGAGGGCGTCTACGCCCAGTTCCCCGGCCCGCACTACGAGACCCCTGCCGAGGTCCGCTACGCCAAGACCATCGGCGCAGACCTCGTTGGCATGTCCACCGCACTGGAAGCCATTGCGGCCCGCCACGCCGGCATGGAGGTGTTCGGCATCAGCCTGGTCACCAACCTCGCCGCCGGCATCAGCCCGCAGCCGCTCAGCCACCAGGAAGTGCTGGAGGCAGGAGCCGAAGCGGGTCCGCGCATCTCCCGGCTGCTGGCCGGAATCATCGGCGCCCTCTAGCCAGAGACCTTCATAGGACACCCCATGAGCTTGACCTCCACTGAACGTGACGAACTGATTGCCGCGGCCCGCCTCTGGGCGGACACCGACCCTGACCACGCGACTGCTGCCCAGCTGCGGAAACTGCTGGCCGAAGCCACTGCGGACGGCGAAGCGGCAGAAGCTGCCCTGGCCGACCTGGCAGACCGTTTCTCCGGCACCCTGCAGTTCGGCACCGCCGGCCTGCGTGCCGCCCTCGGCGCCGGGCCCATGCGGATGAACCGTGCCGTCGTCCGGCGCACGGCAGCCGGGATCGCCTCGTTCCTGCAGGACAAGTCCGAGGGCTGGACTCCCAGCGCGGTCATTGGCTACGACGCCCGCCACAACTCCCGGGCTTTTGCCTTGGAGACCGCGGCGGTCTTCAGCGCGGCCGGAATCGAGGCATTCCTGCTCCCCTGCACGCTCCCGACGCCGGTACTCGCCTACGCGGTCAGGGCCCTGGACACGGATGCCGGCGTGATGGTCACTGCCAGCCACAATCCTGCACAGGACAACGGCTACAAGGTGTACCTGGGCGGCCGGACGGTCAAGGGCCCGGGGCGCGGCGCCCAAATCGTTCCGCCGTACGACGCCGAGATTGCCGCGCGCATCGACTACTCCGTGCCGCTTGACTCGATCGAGACAGCACCCGAAGGCTGGACCGACGTGTCCGAGTCGATCGCGGCGGACTACATCAACGCCGTCGACGCCCTGGTGGCCAGGGATGGTTATCCGTCGCGGGACCTCAAGATTGTCCTGACGCCTATGCACGGGGTTGGCGGGGAAACCATGACCGCTGTCCTGCGCGACGCCGGCTTCACCTCCGTGAAGCTGGTGGCAGCCCAGGCCCAGCCGGATCCGGATTTCCCCACGGTCGCGTTCCCCAATCCGGAGGAACCAGGCGCTTTGGACATGGCCGTTGCCATGGCCGTGGAGACGGACGCTGACATAGTGCTGGCCAACGATCCCGACGCCGACCGGGCCGCAGTAGCTGCCAAGGACCCGGCCACCGGACAGTGGCGCATGCTGCGGGGCGATGAGACCGGCGCCCTGCTTGGCGCGCATCTGGCTGCCAGGATCCGTTCCGGGCATCTCAAGCCGCGGGTCAGGGCCGGACACTCCCCCGTCTTCGCGAACTCAATCGTCTCCTCCCGCCTGCTGGCACGGATTGCTGCTTCCGCGGGATTCGCACATCAGGAGACCCTGACCGGCTTCAAGTGGATTTCCCGGGTTCCGGGGCTGGTGTACGGGTACGAGGAGGCACTGGGCTACTGCGTGGCTCCCGGCCTGGTTCGGGACAAGGACGGCATCTCCGCCGGTCTGCTTATCGCCGAGCTCGCGGCCTCGCTCAAGGCGTCCGGACGCACGCTGTTCGACATGCTCGATGACCTTGCGCTGGAGCACGGCCTGCATGCGTCCGACCAGCTTTCCGTCCGGGTCGCGGACCTGGCCCTGATTCCGCAGATGATGACGCGCCTGCGCGAGCAGCCCCCGGCTTCCCTGGCCGGCTCTCCCGTGGCGTCCGCCGTCGACCTCTCGACCGGCTCGGCAGACCTCCCGCCCACCGATGGCCTGCTCTACCTGACGCGGGACAGCACCCGCATCATCGTCCGGCCCTCCGGCACCGAGCCGAAGCTGAAGTGCTACCTGGAAGTGATTGAGCCGGTATCCGGGCGGGACGGACTCGGAGCGGCCCGTACGGCCGCCGCGGAGCGTCTGGCAGCGGCAAAGGCGGACATCGCGGCGGCGCTGGGGCTGGACGCCTAAGCATGCTTCCGTCGTCGGGACCGGCCGCTAACGTGCTGCGGCCGGTGCCTGAACCAGCGGGAGCACCGTACCTTCTGCCAGGATGGCCTGGATCTGTCCCGCGCCCAGCGGCCTGCTGAAGTAGTACCCTTGGCCGTTGCGGCAGCCAAGCACCAGCAGGTCTGCCGCCTGGTCAAGCGTCTCGATTCCTTCGAAAACCGCTTCCATGCCGGCGGCACGGATCAGCCCGTGGACAGCATCCACGAACTGCCGCTGTCCGGGGTCCGCGCTGATGTCCCGAATCAGGCTGCGGTCCACCTTCACCGTCTGGACGGGCAGCCTGCGGAGGTAGCTGATCGAGGAGTACCCCGTGCCGAAGTCGTCTATCTCGATGCCCACGCCAAGCGCGTTCAGCGACTTCAGAGAGTACATCTCCACGTCTCCTCCGCTGACGAACGCGCTCTCGGTGATCTCGATGACCAGGCGGGAAGCGCGTATCCCGGTTTCCAGCAGGTCCTGCCGCACATGGTCCACCAGATCCAGCCGCTGCAGTTCCATGGCGGAGAGGTTGACCCGGACCTTGAAATCGTCGTCGAGGTCCAGCTGCCCTTCCCAGTGCGCCACCTGCTCCAGGGCAGCCCGCAGCACCCAGCGGCCAAGGTCCAGGATGATGCCGGTTTCCTCGGCGATCGGAATGAAGTCATCCGGCATCACTAGACCGCGCTGTGGGTGCTGCCAGCGAACCAGTGCCTCCACCCCGCTCATCCTGCCGGTGGCGAGCTCGACGACGGGCTGGTAGTCGAGGAACAATTCGTTCCGCCCCAGGCCCTCCCGGAGCTCGGTAGCCATATCCCGGCGGAGCTGCCGGGCGTACAGCATCACCGGCTCGAATGCCTTGCTTTGTCCCCGGCCCGCGTCCTTGGCCGCATACATGGCAGTGTCCGCCCGCACCATGATGTCTTCGGCGCTTTCCCCCGGCTGTGCGGCATGGACGCCCACGCTCGCGCGCGGCCACACGTCGATTTCCTCCACCCGGATGCATTCGGCCAGCGCCTCGTGGATTCGCGCGGACACACCCATGGCAGTACTCAGGCCCGTGTCCGGCAGCAGAACGGCAAATTCGTCCCCACCCAGCCGGGCCACTGTGTCGCCCCTGCGAACTGCCCAGCGGAGCCGGCGGGCCACTTCCACGAGGACCTGGTCACCGGCTTGGTGGCCAAAGCTGTCGTTGATGTCCTTGAAGGCATCCAGGTCGATCATGAGGACCGAGGGGCGCGTACCTTCAATCTCGCTGGCGAGCAGCTCCGCCTCAATCTCGTGCATCAGCGCCGTGCGGTTGGCGGTGCCGGTCAGGGCATCACTCATCGCCATCCGCTGCATTTGGCGGTGCGCAGCCTGCAGCTCGCGGGTACGCGATTCGACCCGCTCTTCGAAGTCCTGATAGACGGAGTTCAGTTCCTCGGCCAGCAGGTTGATGCCGGTGATAACGGCGTCCACGTCGTCGCGTTGTGGTGAGGTGCGGATCCTCGTGCCAAGGTCGCCGGCAGCAATCCGGACAATTCCGTCCACGACCTGCTGAAGTCTTGGGTCTCCGGCTTCAGGGTCCGTCATCGCGTTTTAGCCCTCAACCAGCCAAGTGCCTCGTCCCTGGAAGAGAAGTATCTGGTCGGGCAGTGCGGCAGGTCACCCCCCAACAGGAAATTGGCTATGACCCGATCAACCTGCGAAGACCCGAGGACTGCAACCGCTGAGGCGGAATGGGCGCCGCCAAAGACTGATCGGGCACTGCGCGTAATGGATTCAATGCCAGTCAGTTCGAGCAGGAGCGGCATCATTCCCGTTCCGGTTATCTGTTCGAACTCCGATGCAGCACGGGCTGCGATCCCTCCCGTGATGACGGCACCGGGAGGTAGGACCAGCCTGACGAAACCATCTTCCAGGGAGACTCCTACATACCCTTCGATGAGTCCGGCGGCTTCGGCCACGTCCACGGGTGGGGCCTCTTCCGGTACCGGGACTGCACTATCAACGACCGTCATATCATGCCCCCGGCACGGCTTGGCGAGGTGTTGCGGAACTGATCAGTCCCGTGCGGCCTTGCGAAATCCAAAAGTCGATACTTTCCCATGTTTCCCCCCAAAGCCAAAGGTACCCCAGTAGAGCTAGAAACGGAGGATTTCGAGACGCCATTTCGAGCCGGAATATTAATTTCTAAGCGTGCTTGCAGGTGTTCAGGGTTAGCATCCCGACACCGTTGTATTAGTCATCCGCAGATTCCCGCAATTGGGTTAGGAATCTCCTGGACTGCTCAGCGCGGGCGCCGGCACCCGCAGTTTCGAATAGGTGGGCGCTCAGGGCGAAACGATCGGCGGCGGCCGCCAGATGTCCTTCCGCCCGGAGAATCCTGGCCAGCAGGAAGAGAGCTTCCCCCTCGATATGAGGTGCCATGATTTCCGACTTCCCCATCACTGCGTTCATCTTGGAACGTGCTGCAGCAAGGTCGCCTGTCAGGAACGACCAGTAGGCACGGGTTATCGCCAGCTCAATTTCGTCCTGCGGTGTGCCACCCGTAATTGAGATGGCCATTTCGGCCCGCTCGATGCACTGGAGGGTTTCAGGCTCTACGAGGTTCGCAGTGAGGCGCATGAAGGCGGAAGCCTTGTTGAAGAGGGCCCACAGGCTCACGTCGTTCGTCGGCGACAGCGAGGCCGAAGCCAGCCCATGGTAATGCGTTGCCTCGCTGTGCCGACCAGCAAGGAATGCAGCATTTCCCACTGACCAGTATGCCTTCCCGGCTTTCTCCAACCCGGTGTCGTCGCCCACCATGCTGGCGAGCACTTCGGCCTCTGTCCAAGCGTCATCAAAGTTGCCGCTCTCGGCCAGGACCGCTACGAGGGCCTGCTGCGCTTCGAGTTTTCCGCGTCCCCCAACGTCACCGTCCGGAAGTTCCAACGCGGCCGCACGGGCAACCTGCAGTGCTTGAGGAAGCAGGCCCTGACCTTGAAGACCCAGCGAACGGAGAGCTTTGGCCTTAGCGGCCAGCTCCGGATCTTCCAGGGAGAGTGGATGGCTCACCAGCTGCAGAGCGGTCTCCGAGCAGTCTTCCATCTGACCGAGCTCGAGCTGACATTCCCCCATGAGGAACGTCATACGCCACCATCCGGATTCGTCACCGGATTCCCGCGCCGCTTCCGCTGCCCTTCCAGCACACTTCAGGGCCGCGGGATAGTCACGGCCTTCCCAGCTCTGACGAGCCTTGTACTCGTTCAGTATGAAGTCACTGATCATTCAAAAGCCACGACTTTCTCGGTATCCTGCACGGCGTCTGTACCACCCCCGATTCATTCTTGCGCATCGGAGGTCGCCGCTGAGTCAACGTTACGTTGCGTCGCGGGTTTGAGGTGGCAGATCGACCAGCCGCAGCATATACGCAAGATAACCTGAAATTTCGATACATGAACGCTTTTAGGGTGTCTTCGTTAGGTACACTTTCTTTGTCAGCTAGCTGTGAAACCTCACTATAGGAGCACCAATGAAGAAACTAGGCGCATCGCTTCTTCTCGCGGCAGCCATTACGGCTGTCGGAGTCGCCGCACCGGCGAATGCGGCACCGTCGTTCGGCAACACTGGCGGCGGGACGGTTTCTCCGCTCGTCAACTGGTGGCCGAACTAAGTCTGTGTCTGGCCGGGCTCCAATCTCTCTGGGATTGCAGCCCGGCCTTTCTCGTTTAAGCCTCCTCACTCGGTGAATCTGAGCAGCAAAGAACCGGCGGGCATTCCCCGCCCCCATATGGGAGACTGGAAGACCAGTTTGGAAAGGACCGCCATGCCCACGAACGCCGCGCCTGAAGAGACTCCGCAGACCGCTGACCTCGCCTCCTACATCGACCACACCCTGCTCAAGCCGGAGGCCTCCCGTGAGGACATCCTGCGGGTCTGCGAAGAAGCAGCCGAGTACGGTTTTAAGTCCGTCTGCGTAAACCCCCTGTGGGTCTCGACAGTACATACTGCCCTGAAGGACTCCGGGGTAGACACCTGCTCCGTTATCGGCTTCCCGCTCGGAGCGACCACCACAGAGGTCAAGGTCTTTGAAGCACAGGGCGCCCTGCAGGACGGCGCCGACGAGATCGACATGGTCATAGACATTGCCGCAGCACGGCGCGGCGACCGTGAGACGCTGGTCCGGGACATCGCTTCCGTGGCCGAAGCCGTCCATGAAGCCGGCGCAATCCTTAAGGTCATCATCGAAACCTCGCTGCTCACCGACGAGCAGAAGGTCCTGGCCTGCGAAGCGTCCGTGGACGCCGGAGCGGACTTCGTGAAGACGTCCACGGGTTTCAACGGCGGCGGTGCCACGGTTGAGGACGTTGCCCTGATGCGCCGGACGGTCGGCCCTGACCTGGGCGTGAAGGCGTCCGGCGGTGTCCGCAGCCGTGAAGATGCCCTGGCGATGATCGACGCCGGTGCCACACGAATTGGAGCTAGCTCCGGAATCGCTATTGTTAAGGGTGGTAACGGCGGGTCCGGTTACTGATCCGTCCGCCGCTGAAAACTTTTTGAAACGGAGAAACTCCCATGGCACGAACCAAGGCCAAGCAGCCCACCCACTCGGGCGAAGGACACCTGGTCTCGAACCTCGTCACCTTCATTGTCTTCTTTGGGCTCTTCCTCGCCTCGATCTACGCCTTGAACTGGCTGACACTGGACGCGGTTTGGCCGATGGTGGTCTGCCTCGTCGTAGGTACTCTCGTCTACCTCATCCCGTTCATGATGGGCCGCTCGGACACCACCGTTGAGCTGGCTGAAGGCAAGTCGCACAACGAGTAACCAACGGCGGCGACAAATCCGCGTTAGGCAAAAAAGACTGCACGCCCGGAATTGCCCGGCGTGCAGTCTTTTTTTCGGGTAAAAACGGGCATGAAACGAGTAGTAAGTACTCTTAGCACTCAGCTGGACCCGTTCTTAAAGTCATCCCCATGAGCACAACACTGACACGTAGGCAATGGCGCGCTGAGCGTATCCGCCAGCAGCGCTTCACCAGGTTCTCCTACTCGGCAATCGCTGCGCTCGTCGTCTCGGCAGCCGTAGTCTTCGCGATTGCCATCCAGCAAACGTAGGTACTGCCCTAGCGAGCCGGCGTGGCGGTGACCTGTGCGCTCCAGGAGTGCTCCGGATCCTTGCTGTACCAGTCCCAGGCCACCAGCTCCGGCACCATCGTCTCCACCAGGGCAGACACCAGCCACCGTTCCTGCCCCGGATAGGAAACGGTAAGAGCCGCCTCGGGAAAGCCTCCTCCCACGGCGACGACCTGGGCTCCGCGCGGCATCATCCAGTCCAGGGCCTGCCGGTCCCACCGCGATCCGGCGAAAACGAGCGCCCGGTAATCGAGGGTCTTGGACAGATAAACATCCACGTGGGACCAGTCCCCCGTCTCACTGCCGTATGCCGGCCGGCGGGGTACTTCACGGATCATCAGCGACCCCTGTGCCGCACTGGAGAAGCGTTCCGCAGGCGCCAGCAGGAACGCACCGTCCGGGCCCAAAAGCAGATCCGAGGCCTGCGGGAGCCACCGTTCGGCGGAGTCCAAGAGGGATCGGGCACCAGCCGCTGCACCATTCGCCTCCTCCGCCAGCATCCCGTAGGAGGCACCGTACCGTTCAAGCAGTGCCGCGATGACCAGCAGCGAATGCCTGAAGTTCCGGCAGGAGATACCCGAGACCTCCTCCCCCGCGTTCATGGCAACGGTGTGGTCAGCCATGGCCGCAAGCGGTGAGTTGGGTTTGTTGGTCACTGCCACCAGTCCGCCCGTGCCGCGGTAGCGTTCAGCCGCAGCCAGGACCTCAACACTTGTGCCGGTGGCAGAGACAGCGACCACCAGGAGGTCCGGTGCCGGCGCCGGAAGCAGCACGGTACTGGCCAGTTCAACCTGGACGTTCACGCCGTCGGCACGTGCTTTCCGCGCGGCGGTGGCCGCCGCGTAGGCACTCGATCCCATCCCCAGGATCAGGATGCGTTGGGCCGGTGGAAGCTCCGCCAGCCCGGGGTAACCGCCGTTGAGCAGTTCAGCCATACGGTCCAGGTACTCCGGGACCAGCTGCAGGTCCTCTAGGAAGCGGGAGGTGTCCACACGGGCTCCTTCGTCTGTGGGGTGCGGGAGAAATCCCGCTGGAAACGGTAGGTGATGGCGCCGTCGGCCGCGTATTGCCAGCGCGGCAGATAGCGGTGGGCGTAGATGAGTTCGCGCAGCAGCTGCTCTGCGGTGAGGCCGGGCAGCAGGGCTTCGTCCAGCAGGTCCGGGAAGCCGGACTCTGCTGCGGCGCTGTGGTACGCCCGGACAAGCTGTGCCTGCGCTTCCGCAGCCCAGCCGTAGAGCCGGTCCAGCGACCGCGGATCATCAGCCTGCAGGCGCTTGGCGGCCACCGAGGCCACCATGTCCAGGCTGGCGGCTAGATGTGCGACGTCGCGGGCGGCGGTATCGGGCCGGTCCCGCTCAGCGGCGGGCAGCTGGGGATCGCCGTCGAAATCCAAGAGCCAGTACCTATCCCCCGAACGCAGCACCTGCCCCACGTGCAGGTCTCCATGCAGGTCAAAGGCCGGTGCGCCCGTCTCGGGCAGCGCGGCCAGCAGATCCCGCAGGTGCCCGGCCCTGTTCTCCAGCCGAATCCCGGCGTCGCCGTCCGTGAGAGCCAGGGCAACATCCAGCACGCCGTCGGCCCGGGCCCTGGCCTCGGCTGCACCAGGGCCCGGCAGCGGTTCGGCAGCGATCAGCGCGGCGTGCACTTCTGCGGTCAGCCGGCCAAGGGCGGAAGGGAAGTCCGGCAGCGCACCGCCGCGGAACCAGGCCACGACGTCGTCCGCTGCCCAGGTCCAGCCATCGTCCGCGTCCGGTATCAGCGCGCTGAGCAGCGCCAGGGTACCGCGGCCCTGCTCCGGGTGATCCCACTCCAGCGAACCGTAGTAACCGGGCACGGACTCAACTCCGGCGTCTGCCAGCCGCGCCAGCAGCCGGGCCGAACGGTCAGCTCCGGACCACTGCCGCACGAGCTTAATGATCTTGTCCCCGCCAACCACCACCGAAAGGTTGGTCATGTCCACGCTGACGGCTGTCTCTTCGAGTCCGCCGCCGGCAGGCAGGCGGGTACGCACCGCGTACAGCTCTCCGGCGGTGGCCGTGAGTGAACCGGCCTCGCCGGACAGCACTGCAGCAGCGAGGTCTCCGGCCAAGCCCGAACCTGCCGCCGCGGGACGTCCGCGGGAATCAAGCACGGCAAGGCCGCCGTCCGGCTGCAGTCGCAAACAGCCGTGCGCGGCCTTCACTTCATCCATGTCCTAACCTTCACATTCCTTGCACGCAGGTTCAAGGACCGATTGTTAAATGCTTGTTACGGCGAAAAATAAGCGTTGTATTCCTTGAATCTGAATGTAAAGATCAATTCACCACCCAACCGGGGTGTGATCCACAACACAGCGCAAGAGTAGGAGCCATCGTGAGTTTCCAGTGCGTTTCACGGACCGCCGCCGTAGCAGCAACAGCGGTCCTTGCTCTGTCCGCCTGCGGCGGAGGAAGCGGGTCCGCGGACCTGGATCCCGACGCCGACATCAGTGAACAGAAGCTGGTAGTCGGCATCTGGGCCGATTACTACCCCGAGGATCTTGCCGAGACCTTCGAAGCGGAGACGGGCGTTCCCGTCCAGATTGTGCACCATGCCACGAACGAAGAGATCATGGCCAAGCTGACAGCCGGCGGGGACTCCGGAATCGACGTCGCATTTGTCTCCGGCCAGTACGCCCAGGCGCTCAACGAAGGCGGAATGCTCCAGGAACTGGACCACTCCCTCATCCCGAACATCGAGAACCTTTACCCCGAGGCCATGGAAATGGCCTACGACGACGGCAACACTTTCTCTCTGCCCTACGCATGGGGAACCACCGGCCTCTGCTACCGCTCGGACCTGCTGCCGGCGGAGCCCACCTCCTGGACGGATCTGCTGGAGCCGGCGGCCGGCGTCGCCGGGAAAACCACCATGCTCTCCACCGAACGCTGGATGGCGCTCCCTGCCCTGAAGGCACTGGGCTACTCGGTGAACTCGGAGAATCCGGACGAGCTGGCGGCCGTAAAGGAACAGCTCACGGCAACCAAGCCCACCCTGCTTTCCTTCGATGACACCACCTTCTACTCCAAGCTGGTCACCGGCGAGGCAGTGCTCACCGAGGCCTGGGACGGCTGGTGCAACTACGGCATTGCCGAGGACCCGAACATCAAGTTCACCGTCCCGGAAGAAGGCAGCGATCTCTGGGTGGACACCATGACCGTGCTGAAGTCCTCTCAGAACAAAGAGGCGGCCATGGCGTTCCTGAACTACGTTCTTGAGCCGGAGATCCATTCCTGGGCAGCGGAAAACATCCTCTACAAGGTGCCGAACCAGGCAGCCATGGAGGCACTGGACCCGGAACTGCTGGCCACGTACCCCAACCTGGCCATGACCCCTGCCGAACTGGCGAAACAGGAAGTCATCGTCGACCTGGGTGATTACAGCACCGAGTACACCCGCCTCGCCACGGAAATCTCCGCGAAGTAGCTTCCCGTGCCTGCCCTCCGCTCCGCTGCCTCCGGCGCCGCCTGGCGCCGGAGGCTCGCCGGCCTTCCGATCCTCGGACCCGGTGTCCTCTTCCTCTTCGTCCTTGCCGTCCTGCCCGTGGCACTGGTTACCGTCTACGCGTTCTTTGAGCGCGGCCGGTTTGGCGGGGTCGAGTACAACTTCACCCTGGACAACTTCGTCCGGCTGGCAGACCCGCTCTACCTGGGCGTGGTGCTGAAGTCCATTCTCATTGCCGGTGCCGCCACCGGAATCGCCCTGCTAATCGGCTACCCGGCGGCCCTGTTCATCTCCCGCCTGCCCAAGCGGTGGCGCACCCTGGCGCTGATCGCCGTGCTGCTGCCGTTCTGGACCAACTTCCTGATCCGCACCTATGCGTGGATCCTGCTGCTGAACAACGCAGGCTGGATCAACCAGGGCCTGCAGGCCCTCGGAATCACCACCGAACCGGTGGCAATGCTCTACACCGAACCGGCCGTCGTCGTCGGGCTGGTCTATATGTACCTGCCGCTGATGATCCTGCCCCTGTACGCGTCTTTGTCCTCCCAGGACGCGCAGCTTACCGAAGCTGCCACCAACCTTGGTTCCTCGCCGTTCCGGGTGTTCCGCACCATCACCCTGCCGCTCTCCGCCCCGGGGGCTCTGACCGGCTGCATCTTTGTCTTCGTGCCCGCCATGGGCAACTTCATCATTCCGGAGCTGATCGGCGGCGGGAAGACGGTGCTGATCGGCAACCTCATCCGCGACCAGTTCCTCAAGGCCCGCGACTGGCCCTTCGGCGCTGCCCTGGCCCTGGTCATGACGGCGTTCCTGGTGCTCCTGCTCATCCTGCAGCAGCGCGCGTCCCGCGCCGTCAGCCAAGGCAAGACCCCGCGGAAGGCGGACGCATGAGCACCCATGCACCCGGCCGGACTGCCGGAGACAAAAACGTACGACGCCGCGGCGCGCGGCACGGACGCGGCTGGCACCTCCGGGTGCCGTTCTGGGCGGCGATCGGCTTCCTCTACCTGCCGATCCTCGTGGTCACGGCCATGTCCTTCAATGCCTCTTCCAATCTGTTCTCCTGGTCGGGTTTTTCGCTGAAGTGGTACGCAGAAATCTTCCGCTCCCCGGAGATCCTTGCGTCGCTGGGGAACACCCTGATCGTGGCCTCGGCCGCTGCTGTGCTGGCCACTGTGCTGGGCACGCTCACCGCCGTCGGCATCCACCGCTACACCAGGGGCGGACTGATCCGGGCGATCGCCATTGCCCCGGCCATGCTCCCGGATCTGCTCCTGGCCATCGGCCTGCTAAGCCTGTTCACCCTGCTCAACTTCACCCTGGGCCTGCTCTCGGTCATCCTGGCCCACACCGTGTTCGCCATGGCCTTCGTGACCGCTATTGTGCTGGCCCGGCTGGCGCAGGTTGATCCGTCGCTGGAAGAAGCCTCGAGAGACCTGGGAGCCACTCCGGCCCGCACCCTGCTGAAGGTGACGGTTCCGCAGCTGGGACCTGCCATTATCTCCGGCGGACTGCTGGCATTCACCCTCTCCCTGGATGAATTCGTGATCGCTTTCTTTACCACCAGCCCCACAGTCTCCACCCTGCCCATCAACATCTACTCGATGGTTCGCTTCGGCGTCTCCCCCGAAATCAATGCCCTCGCCACCATGCTGCTTGGCCTGACCGTCCTGGCGGTCCTGGGCACACAGCGCCTGACCAAGATTGCGGATTCACTATGACCTACGGACCTGACACAGTTTCCGCCAGCCAGCCCCTGCTGCAGCTGCGTTCGCTCAGCCACAGCTACGGCTCCGTCCAGGCACTTCACGGGATTGACCTGGACATCGCCGGCAACGAATTCTTCGCCCTGCTGGGTCCGTCCGGCTGCGGCAAGAGCACCCTGCTGCGGTCCATCGCAGGTTTCGAAACCCCGGCACACGGGGAGATCCTGCTCGACGGCGAACCGCTGACTGCGCTTCCGGCCCACCGCCGGCTGGTGAACATGATGTTCCAGTCCTACGCCCTTTTCCCGCATCTGAGCGTGGAGAAGAACGTGGCCTACGGACTTGAGGCCGAAGGCAGGGGCAAGGCCGAGGTCCGCCGCCGGGTGGGCGAGGCGCTCGAAACCATCGGTCTCACGAAATTCGCCAAGCGGCGCCCGGGACAGCTCTCCGGCGGGCAGCGCCAGCGCGTGGCCCTGGCCCGGGCCATCGTCAAACGGCCCCGCCTGCTGCTGCTGGACGAGCCGTTGTCCGCCCTGGACCGCAAGGTCCGCGCGGAAATGCAGCTCGAGCTCAAGCGTCTGCAGCACGAGGCGGGCATGACGTTCGTCGTGGTCACCCATGACCAGGAAGAGGCCATGTCCATGGCGGACCGGGTGGCAGTGCTCAACGCTGGCCGGCTGGAGCAGGTGGACACGCCGGTAGCCCTCTACGCCGCGCCCCGGACGCGGTTCGTAGCCGATTTCATCGGCACAGCGAACCTCCTGGACGGCACCGCCGCCGCCGGGGGCATCCTGCTGGACAACGGCCTGGTGATCGCCGCGGACCATACGCTGCCCGCCGGAACCGCGGCCACCGCCGTCGTGCGCCCGGAAGACGTGGCGCTGGCCGGGGCCGGCACCGGCACGCTGTCCGGAACCGTGGTGGATACGTTCTTCCTGGGCGGCACCTCCACGGTCTCGGTGCAGGTTCCCGGGCTGAGTGCACCGTTCACCTGCACCGTACGGGCGGTCCAGGTTCCACAGCGTGGCTCACAGGTGGGTTTGGTTATTGACGCGGCCAGAACCGTAGCCGTGGAAGATGACCGCGCGGCGTCGCGGCCGGGCGCTGCTCAGGAAACGGTCAGCCCATGAGCGGTTGCGATCCGCGCGTAGTCCGCGATCAGGAGCGCCGCCGTCTCGGCGTCGATGCTCGGATGGCGGGCAATGATCCGGTAACCGTAGGCGTCTTCGAGCGCCACCAGATTCCGGGCAACGGTCAGCGGGTCCTGGGCCAGCGCGAACACGCCTCGAGCGGCCCCCTGTTCCAGCACGACCAGGTACATGCCAACCTGCCGCTCGTAGAGGGAGGTCAGCAGGGTGGCGGTCACCGGATTGTTGCCCGCGGAGCCGCCCAGGGCACAGAGCATGGCCACCTGCGCGTCATCGGATCCGGACGGCAGGCCGGAGCGGATCAGCGCCAGCAGCCGGACGGCGGGGTCATCCGGCAGCGACGCGAGCATCTGCACGCGCTGTTCGTAGAAGCGCTCCATGGCTTCGCGGTTCGCCTCAAGCATCAGGTCATCAATGTTCGGGTAGTAGTACAGCACCGCTCCGCTGGTCAGCCCGGCTTCTTCTGCGACCCGGTTCAGCCGGGCACCGTCCGGACCATGCTTGGCCACCGCCCGCTGCGCGGCCGCCACAATCTCGCTGCGGCGTGCGGCCTGGTTCTTCGGACGTGCCATGTAAAAACCTTCCTCCGATGGACTGATTCACCACAATAGGACACTTCCGCCACAATAACCGCATTTCACATAAGTAATTTGCATCACCCACCGATTCCTGGAGGCAGCATTGACAAATTCACGCACCTTTCTTTTCATGCCGGAAAGCGCTTACGGACCCACCAACAACTGCATCGGGATTGGCAGCGAGCTGCTGAAGCGCGGGCACCGGGTTGTCTTCGCGGCGGAGTCCTCCTGGAAAGGCAAGCTAGCGGCACTGGGCTTCGAGGAAGCGCTCGTGGACTTCGCTCCGCCGGCCGCGGACGATGCAGAGGCCGAAGCCGGCGATTTCTGGAAGGAATACATCAAAGCCATCTCTCCGGAATTCCGTAAAACAACACTGGAACAGGCCGAAACGGTTATCCGGCCTATTTGGGAAGGAGCAATTGAAGGCGCAAAATACTGCGAGCCCGAATTGCGGAAGATAATCGCGGACGTGAATCCGGATGTAATCATCGAGGACAACGTGGTGGCTTTCCCCGCCCTGGTGACCGCGGAGAAGCCGTTCGTACGGATCGTCTCCTGCAACCCGCTGGAAATCCCCGGACCCGGCATCGCCCCCGCGTACTCCGGCCTGGGCCAGGATGACACCGCCGCGTGGGACGAGTACCGCGCCGAATACGAACGCACCCACAAGGACCTCTGGGAGGACTTCAACGCCTGGGTGCAGGCCCAGGGTGCACCGCCGCTGCCGCGGCTCGAATTCATCCATTCAGGGGTGCACAACATCTACGTCTACCCTGAAGAACTGGACTACACCTCCCGCCGGCCGCTGGAGCCGAACTGGACCCGCGTCGACTCCGCCGTCCGCGAGACCGAATCGGCCGTTGAGCTCCCCGAGGAGTTCCTGGATGGATCCAAGCCGCTGGTCTACTTCAGCCTGGGCTCCCTGGGCGGCGCCGACGTCGAACTCATGCAGCGCACGGTGGATATCCTCGGCGGCGCTGACGGCTACAACTTCATCGTCTCCAAGGGCCCCCGGCACGAGGAGATCACCCTGGCACCAAATATGTGGGGTGCGGAGTTCCTGCCGCAGACACGCATCATTCCCCTGGTGGACCTGGTCATCACGCACGGCGGCAACAACACCACCACCGAAGCCCTGCACTTCGGCAAGCCGATGATCCTGCTGCCGCTGTTCTGGGACCAGTATGACAACGCCCAGCGTGTCCACGAATCCGGCTACGGCCGCCGCCTGGACACCTACAGCTGCACGCCCGAAGAGCTCCTCGGCACCATTGACGAGCTGCTGAACGATGCAGAACTGCAGGCCCGCTGCCGCACCGCCGGGGAACGCATCCGCGCCGTGGACGGCTTGTCCGCGGCGGCCGCCGCGCTCGAACAGGTCGCCGCAGCACACTAGCTTCCTCATCCGAACGCACTGAATCTCCACGTCACCACCACTGCAAGGAAACACCCATGGCATCCGGAACTTTCATTTCCAACGACTACCGCGCTTCGAACGGCGAAGTGCAGGAGCTCATCAATCCCGCCACCGGCGAGGTCTCGGGCACGCTTACCGCATCCACGGTGGACGACGTCGACTCCGCCGTCGCTGCCGCCCGGGACGCCGCAGCGGGCTGGGCAGCACAGACCCCAGGGCAGCGTGCCCGCGTGCTGCTGAAGCTCGCCGATGCCCTGGAGACGGACGGCGAGGCGCTCACCGAGCTGGAAGTCACGGAGGGCGGCAAACCGTGGACCACCGTGCTGGACGGCGAAATCCCGTTCGGCGCGGACAACCTGCGTTTCTTCGCCGGTGCCGCCCGATCCGTGGACGGCACCGGCGCGGGCGTCTTCTCCGACGGCTACACCTCCATGATGGTCCGCCGGCCGGTGGGTGTGGTTGCCGGCATTACGCCGTGGAATTTTCCGCTGATCATGGCGCTGTGGAAGGCCGGCCCCGCGCTGGCCGCCGGCAACACCGTCATCCTCAAGCCTGCCCCGCTGACTCCGGGATCCACGCTGCGCCTGGCCGAGCTGGCTGCTTCCGCGGGCCTGCCGGCGGGTGTGCTGAACGTGGTGACCGGCGGCGGGGATATCGGCTCCGCCCTGGCGGGGCACCGCGGCGTGGACATGGTCTCGGTGACCGGGTCAACTGCCACCGGCCGTGCCGTCATGCAGGGGGCCGTCAAGGACGTCAAGCGCGTTCACCTGGAACTGGGCGGCAAGGCCCCGGCGCTGGTCTTCGCCGACGCCGACGTGGCGCAGATGGCCCGCGCCGTCGCTCTTGGCGCCACCTACAACACCGGCCAGGACTGCACCGCGGCCACCCGCGTGTACATCCACCGGAGCATTTTCGACGACGCCATTGCTGCCCTGCGGACAGAGCTCAAGGGCATCAACATCGGCAATCCGCATGACCCGGCCACGCACATCGGCCCGCTGATTTCCGCAGCCCACCGGGAGAAGGTGGCAGGGTTTGTGCAGCGCGCGGTCGACGCCGGCGCACAGGCGCTCGAGGGCGGCTCGCCCCTGGAGGGCCCCGGCTTCTACTTCCCGCCCACCCTCGTGGTGGGTGCCGGGCAGTCCTCGGAACTGGTGCAGGGAGAGATCTTCGGCCCCGTGCTGGTGGCACTGCCCTTCGATACCGAGGAAGACGCCGTCGCCTTGGCCAATGACAGCGCCTACGGCCTTGCTTCCTCGGTCTGGACCGCCGACGTCGGGCGTGCCATCCGCGTCAGCCACCAGCTGGAGGTGGGCGTCACCTGGATCAACGACCACCTGCCGCTGGCTTCCGAGGCCCCGCACGGCGGCGTGAAGGGTTCCGGTTTCGGCAAGGACATGAGCATTGAGCCGCTCCTGGACTACTCCGTGACCCGCCATCTGATGATCCGCCACGCCGTGCCGCCGGAAACCACGGGCTACCGCCCGGCCTGATCCGGCCCAGCATCCACCTGCGAACCACACCCGATCGAAAGCAGATACCGTGCCACGCACCACCCCAACCGCTTACGACCTGGCCGAGCAGCGCATCCCGGCCGCCACCGTCACCGCCGCCCTGTCCACCGCAGTGCCCGCACCCTACTGGCTGGACCGCCCGGAACGCCCCGCTCCCCTGCCGCCGCTGGACTCCCATGTCTCCGCGGACCTGGCAGTTGTCGGCGGCGGATACACCGGCCTGTGGACGGCGCTGCTGGCCAAGGAACGTGATCCGTCCGCCAGCGTGGTGCTGCTGGAGGGCCAGGAGGTGGGCTGGGCGGCGTCGGGCCGCAACGGGGGCTTCGTTTCGGCCAGCCTGACCCATGGCTACAGCAACGGGGTCAAGCACCTGCCCGGGGAGGTGGACCTGCTCCAGGAAATGGGCGACGAAAACCTGGCCGAGTTCGCGGAAACGCTTGAGCGCTACGGGATCGACTGCGGGTTTGAATGGAATGGCACCCTGGCCCTGGCCACCGAGCCGCACCAGGTGGACTGGCTGCGCGAGGAAGCCGGGCACGACGGCGTCGAATTCTTCGACCGGGACAAGGTCCAGGCCGAAGTGAAGTCCCCCCTTTACCTGGCCGGGGCGTGGAACAAGAAGGGCAGCGCACTGGTGGATCCGGCGCGGTTGGCGTGGGGCCTGAAGCGGGCGTGCCTGGAACTCGGCGTGCAGGTCTTCGAGCACTCCCCGGTGCGGTCGCTGGCCAAGTCGGCCCACGGTGTCCAGCTGAAAACCGGCGCCGGCACGGTCTCAGCTTCCAAGGTTGCGTTGGCCACCAACGTGTTCCCGTCGCTGCTGCGGCGGGCCCGGCTGCACACCGTGCCGGTGTACGACTATGCACTGATGACCGAGCCTCTCACCGAAGCCCAGCTTGAATCCATCGGCTGGTCACGGCGCCAGGGGCTCGACGACGTCGCGAACCGGTTCCATTACTACCGGCTGACGGAGGACAACCGGATCCTCTTTGGCGGCTACGACGCGCCGTACCACTACGGCCGCAGCATGAAGCCGGAGTACGACCAGAGCGAGGAGTCCTTCCGCCGCCTGGCCGCTCACTTCCTGGCCACGTTCCCGCAGCTGGAGGGCATCTCATTCACCCATAAGTGGGGTGGGGCGATCGATACCTGCAGCAGGTTCTTCTCGTTCTTCATGAAGGCATACAGCGGACGGGTGGCCTATGCAGCCGGATTCACCGGCCTCGGTGTGGGTGCCAGCCGGTTTGCGGCCAACGTGCTGCTGGACCTGCTCACGGGTTCGCCCACGCGGCGGACCTCCCTGGAGTTGGTCCGTAAGCTGCCGCTGCCGTTCCCGCCCGAGCCTGTTGCGTGGCTGGGCGTGAAGATCACGACCGCGGCGATGGTCCGCTCCGACCGTCGGCAGGGCAAACGCGGCCCCTGGCTGAAACTCATGGACGCCGTCGGCATGGGGTTCGACTCCTAGTTCCTGCCGGCGTTCCTCTGGGGCCCTCTGTGTGGAGGGCCCTCCGGGACGCCGGTGCTTCAAGCCGCGTGCCTCCTTCGGCCCGATTCCCCCTCCCGAAGGAGGCACGCTTTTGCGTGCGCTGTGATTAAGGGGCCGGGTAGGGGGCGGGGCGGTTGGGGCGCGGTGGGGTGAGGGGTAAGGACCGGCGGCGTGAGGGCGGCGGGTGCTGCGGGGTACGGGGCGGCGGGGTGCTGCGGGGGTACGGGCGACGGGTGCTGCGGGGGGGGGGTACGGGCCGGCGGGAGCAGCGATGCCGGTATGCGGTTTCTTCGGGCCCGTCTCATCCTGTGGCGCAATCATGTCGCTTTAAGTTCGTCTCTGGAATCCTGTGCTGCATTAACGCTTCTTCCGAGCCCGCTGAACGACCGTATTGCGTCACAGGATGGACGGCTTCCCTCACAACGAGCCTTATTGCGACACAGGATGCCCCCTCGATTCCCGCGTCCGGCCCTGCCATTCCACCGTCCAGCCTTTCGGGGAGATAACGCCGCTATGAGGCCCCCAGAACCGCCATGTCCAACACCCTCCCAATCCACGGGTTTATTGGTCCTAGAGCACGACCAGATCCAGCCCGCACGCACAAACGAGCCCGGCCCGCCACTACGCGCCAACCTGTCATGCCTGCCCCAATACCAGCCACCCGCGGGTTGGCGCATACGGGAGCAGCCGGATTTCCACTGCACCAAACCCCGCCTCAGCGAGGGAAGCACGCAGCGCGTCCCGGGAGCGACACCGCAGGGTGCTCGTGGATTCCACCCGTTCACCGTCGCGCAGGAAAACGGTGGGCGACTCGAAGGTCACCAGCTCGCCGTCAACACGGCTGACTTGCACCCCAGCACCACCAGCACCGTCGGCTCGAAGCGGCCCCAGCGCGGCCCGGGCCCGCGAACCTACTCCTTGAAGATCGCGTCCAGCACCTGGTGCGCCCACTGCAGCATCTCCGCGTCCTGCAGGTCCCGGCCACCGATCTTCGCGGTCTTGGGCTTCGGGATCAAGATCGCATTCAGCGCCGGCTTCACCTGCGAGCCCGGGTACATCCGCTGCAGGCGCATGGTCCGGGATTCGGGCAGGTCGCCCGGGGAGAACTTGATGAAGTTGCCCTGCAGCGCCACGTCGGTCAGCCCGGCGGAGCGCGCATCGACCCGGAACCGGGCGACGTCGATCAGGTTCTTCACTTCCTGAGGCGGTTCGCCGTAGCGGTCCACCAGTTCGGCGAGGACCTCGTCGATCGCCTCGTTCGTCAGCGCGGAAGCCAGCTTGCGGTAGGCCTCCAGGCGCAGCCGCTCCCCCGGAACATAGTCGTGCGGCAGGTGCGCGTTCACCGGCAGCTCGATCTTCATCTCGGCGGCCTTTTCCTCCGCCTCGCCGCGGAAGTCCGCCACGGCCTCGCCAACCAGCCGGATGTACAGGTCGAAGCCGACGCCGGCAATGTGCCCGGACTGCTCGCCGCCCAGCAGGTTGCCGGCACCGCGGATCTCCAGGTCCTTCATGGCCAGCTGCATACCGGCGCCGAGTTCGTTGTGCGCTGCGACAGCCTTCAGCCGCTCCAGCGCCGTCTCGCCCAGGGGCTTTTCCGACGGGTAGAGGAAGTACGCGTAGGCGCGTTCCCGGCCGCGGCCCACGCGTCCGCGCAGCTGGTGCAGCTGGGACAGGCCAAAGTGGTCCGCCCGGTCCACAATCAGGGTGTTGGCGTTGGAGATGTCCAGGCCGGTTTCGATGATGGTGGTGCACACCAGCACATCGAACCGTTTCTCCCAGAAGTCCACGATGATCTGCTCAAGCTTCGCTTCGCTCATCTGGCCGTGAGCGACGGCGATCCGGGCTTCCGGGACCAGCTCCTGCAGGTGCGCGGCGGTCCTGTCGATGGAGGAGACCCGGTTGTGCACAAAGAACACCTGGCCTTCACGCATCAGTTCGCGGCGGATCGCGGCCGACGCCTGCTTGTCCGTATACGGGCCAACATAGGTCAGCACCGGGTGCCGTTCCTCCGGCGGGGTGGCCAGGGTGGAGGTCTCGCGGATGCCGGTCAGCGACATCTCCAGGGTTCGCGGAATCGGCGTAGCGCTCATGGCCAGCACGTCCACGTTGGTGCGCAGCTTCTTCAGCGCTTCCTTGTGTTCGACGCCGAAGCGCTGCTCCTCATCCACGATCACCAGGCCAAGGTCCTTGAACTGGACCTCCTGCGAGAGCAGCCGGTGCGTGCCGATGATGACGTCCACGGACCCGTTGAGCACGCCTTCGATGACTTCCTTCGCCTGCTTGGCGGTCTGGAAGCGGGAGAGCGTGGCTACGCGGACGGGGAAACCGGAGAAGCGTTCGGAGAAGGTTTCCAGGTGCTGCTGGGCGAGCAGCGTCGTTGGGACTAGGACAGCAACCTGCTTGCCGTCCTGCACGGCCTTGAACGCAGCGCGCACCGCAATCTCGGTCTTGCCGTAGCCGACGTCGCCGGAGACCAGCCGGTCCATGGGAATCTCGCGTTCCATGTCCGCCTTGACCTCATTGATGGTGGTCAGCTGGTCCGGCGTCTCCACGTACGGGAATGCCTCTTCCAGCTCGCGCTGCCACGGGGTGTCCTGCCCGAAGGCGTGCCCCTTGGATGCCATACGAGCGGAGTAGAGCCGGATCAGTTCGCCGGCGATTTCCTTGACGGCCTTGCGGGCCTTGGACTTGGTCTTCGCCCAGTCGGAGCCGCCCATCTTGGACAGCACCGGGGTCTCCCCGCCCACGTAGCGGGTGATCTGGTCCAGCTGGTCGGTCGGCACGAACAGCCGGTCCCCCGGCGCTCCGCGCTTTGACGGCGCGTACTCCAGCACCAGGTATTCACGGACCGTCTTGTTTACCCCGGCCCCGGTGGCACGCTGCAGCAGCTCCACGAACCGGCCTACGCCATGCTGTTCGTGCACCACGTAGTCGCCTTCCTGCAGCTGCAGGGGGTCGACGGCGTTGCGCCGCCGGGAGGGCATCTTGCGCATGTCCTTGGTGGAGTACGTGCTGGCCCGGCCCAGCAGGTCCGCCTCGGTGAGCAGGCCCATCTTCAGGTTGTCGAAGACGAAGCCGCGCCCGGCGCTGGCGGTGGTGATTTCGATGATGCCCGGCTGCGGCGCGGAGTCCAGGGAGTCCACCCGGGCGGCAGGGATGTCATTGTCGTGGAACAGTTCGGCCAGCCGGGAGGCCGGGCCAGGCCCTTCGGTAACTACGACGACGCGCCATTGGTCCCTGATCCGGGAGCCGATGAAGTCCATCATCTCCGCCACGTCGCCCTTGTAACCCCGCGGTTCGCGGGCGTTGATCGTCAGGGTGTCGATGTCCAGGACGGTCTCGGCGTCCGGGTTGAAGGACGTGATGGCCCACCACGCGACGTCGTTGGCCAGGGCCGCGGAGCGGGTGTCCGTCAGGGAGCGGAAGCTGGCGGCCTCCAGGTCCGCACTGAGCCCGGCGGAGAGATCTACGGGCGCCGCACCGCCGTCGGACGCCGTGGCCCACGCGGCAGCCAGGAATTCCTCGTTGGTGGATTCAAGGTCATGGGCGCGGGCGCGGACTTTCTCCGGTTCAATGACCACGGAAATGGAGCCGGCCGGGAGCTGGCTCATCAGCGGCACCATTTCATCCACCAGCACCGGGGCCAGGGATTCCATGCCTTCGACGGCGATGCCCCCGGCGATCTTCTCCAGCATGTCCGCGGCGGCCGGCATCTGGCCCTGCAGCTTCGCGGCCCGGCTCATGACGTCCGGGGTGATGAGCAGTTCGCGGCACGGAGGGGCGTAGAGCTCCTTGGGGTGGACCACGTGCTCGCCGGTCAGGGTCCGCTGGTCGGCCACGGCGAACCAGCGCATCGAGTCCACCTCGTCGCCGAAGAAGTCTATGCGGATGGGATGGTCGTCGGTGGGCGGGAACACGTCAAGGATGCCGCCGCGCACAGCGAACTCGCCGCGGTGGGACACCATGTCCACGCGGGCGTAGGCGGCGTCGGCGAGCGCCTTGACGACGGCGTCGAACGGCCGTTCATCTCCCACGGCCAGGGACACCGGCTGCAGGTCACCCAGGCCCTTGACCAGCGGCTGCACGACGGCGCGGACGGGCGCCACGACAATCTGGATCGGGTGGTTCTCAGGGTGCGCCAGCCGGCGCAGCACCGAGAGCCTGCGGCCCACGGTGTCAGAGCGGGGTGAAAGCCGCTCGTGGGGCAGGGTCTCCCAGGAGGGGAACTCCTCGATTCCGGCCAGTGGAAGGTAACTGCGCAGGGCTGCGGCGAGGTCTTCCGCCTCCCGCCCGGTGGCCGTGACGGCGAGGACTACGGGAGGTGCGCCGTCGCTCCCGGCGCCGGTGCCGGCGTCGTGCGCTTCCGCCAGGCCGTCCACCATTTCCGCCAGCAGCGCCGCCCGCATACCCTGCGGTGCGCCGATCTCCAGGTCCTGGCTGCGCTTGGCCGGGACCCGCGCGGCATGCGCCCTGAGGCGGGAGTAGGACTTGTCCTCGGCGAGGGCGGCGCGCAGACCGTTCAGGCTCATTGCGGGGATATCTCCTTCAGGGCAGGCAACGCAAGAACCCGAAGCTGGCAATCAACCCCGGGTAGGTAAGTCCAGCCTACCCGTTGCCTGCCTGCGGTGAGCGGGGATACCGCTCAGGGCGAACCCGGGCAAAAGGGAGGCCGCCCGCAGATTTCTGCGGACGGCCTCCCCTAGTGGGTGCGAGAGGTGCTCTTAGCGCAGGGCCTCGTGTCCCTTGTAGGCCGGACCCTGGGTTGCCGGAGCGGACGGCAGTGCCCGTGCCGACACTCCCGCGCCGCCACGGATATCCGCGTCAGACTGGGCGAAGGTCAGCGTGGTGTGGGCCACGGCGTCGGACATTTCGCCGAGCGCCTGCTTGCTGATATTGCCCAGGTCGTCGCACGCCGCGTGGTAGCAGGGGTCATAGGACTCGCCGGCTGTTCCGCCGAAGAGCGCCGCTTCCTCTGCGGTCTTCACGCCTTCGGCCCCGGTGAACAGGCCGCCGGCGGGAATGCCGTTGTTGATAAAGGCCTGGTAGTCGGAGCGTCCGTCGAACTCCGTAGGCGCCGTGGGCAGCCCCTGGGATGCGAAGTAGTCCTCGAAGACTCCTTCAATCACGTCGGACCCGGTGGGGCCCGTGGACCCGAACGCCCCGCCGTCACCGTCATAGACAAACCGGACGAAGTTCGTTGACCCGAGCATGTCGAAGTTCAGGTTGAGCAGGGTATTGGCCAAGCCTGCCTCGTCCAGCTGCTCGACATAGTGCGCCGAGCCCAGGAGTCCGTCTTCCTCGGCTCCCCAGAACGCAAAGCGCACCTGGTTCTCCAGCTTGAACTTGCCGGTCTTGCCCAGCTGGATAGCCGTCTCCAGAATGGCTGCTGTTCCGCTGCCGTTGTCATTGATGCCCGGGCCCTCCGACACGGAATCGAGATGCGCGCCAACTACTATCTGCCGGGTTGGGTCCCCCTTGGGCGTATCGGCAATGACGTTGAACGTCTCGGTCTCCTGGACGGTGGAGTCGACAACCAGGCGGAGGATGGCACCGTCCGTTCCGGCAAGCTCCTCACCCAGTTCGAAGGGAACGCCGACGGCGGGAATCGCGGAAAGGCTGTCACCGAGCGTGCCGTTGATCAGCCCGAAGCGGTCATCACCGGGAACGTCATTGCCCTGGTTGAAGATGATTGCTCCGGCGGCACCCGCTGCGGCTGCGTTGGCCACCTTGTCGCCGAAGGCGCAGGTGCCACGCTGCATGAGGGCGATGTTCCCGGCCGTGAAGCCTGCGAAGTCCTCCGCCTCACAGCCGGAGCTGTTGGCCCGGTCCCCGGACAGGTTCACGCCCACAGCAGTGACTTCCGCGCTGACATCACCGGGACCGGAGTAGCTCATGGTGAGGTAGTCCTCCCCCGCCGTGTACTGACTCGGGTTCGGGGACACCTGCTCCAGGGAGTCCCCGTTCAGGACGAACTGCTCATAGGTGAAGGGCTGGCGGAATGGCTGGTAGCCTGCCTTGCGCAGCTGGCCTTCAACGTACTGCGCGGTTGCCTCGTAGCCCGGCGTTCCGGCAGCACGGTTTCCGCCGTTGCGGTCCGCAGCTTTCTGGAGTGCAACGAGATGCGAGTAGACGCCGTCAACGGTGACCTTGTCCCGCAGCTTCTCGGAATCGCTCTTGCCCGGCTTACCGGGACCGTGCCCCGGCTTACCGGGACCGTGCCCGGGCTTCCCCGGCCCATGACCCGGTTTGCCGGGCTTGACCGGCTTTCCGGTGCCGTGGCCCGGCTGGTTCTTTCCGGGCCCCTGATGGGAGCCCGGAACTCCCTTTCCTCCGGAGCTGACCTCCGCGGCGAAGGCCGCCGGAACTCCGGCTGAGAGCGTGAGGACTACGGTCGCTGCCAGGGCAGCCCCGCGCATGGATTTACTAAGTTTCATCGTTCCCCTAAGAGTGCGAGTGAATGGACTGGCCGGATGCGCGCCGCCCCCGAGACACAAGCCGTGCCGCGATGCTAGGCCGGTGCTTCGGGTTCCTAACAGGGCACAGCCCAACTGCAGCCGAAAATTCCCCGGCACTCTTCTCAAGGCAGTCCGATTCGACTAGGTTTCCGCCCGCCGGAGGGCACCGGCTGTGGCTTTTCACCGGTCCGGCTGGCACGCTGAAAGGCACCGGCATCACTGCATCCGCCTGACCCAGCGCATCGGAGGCCTGCCCCATGGGACGCACACCGGGAACCACATCCAGCCGCGGGACTCTGCTCCTGCTCTCCGCCCTGACCGCACTTTCGCTGCTCTTCACAGCGTGCGCCAACGCCGGGAACCAGGAGGATACTTCCAACAACGCGACCTCCTCGGCGGCTTCCTCCAGCCTGAGCAGTGACTGCGAAACCGGGCCGGAGGCGACGTCGTCGTCCTGCCAGGCGGCCGGTCCGGGCCGCACGGTCGCAGCTGACCGGTGTCCTGATTCTTCCCCCACGCCGCTGGATGGCGGAGTGATTGAGGGCGCGTTCGGCCCCTGGTGCGAGAACGCGATCGCGACGTCGTACCCCACATCCAACACGGAGGTGCTGATCCCGGAGGGGGCGGAGACCGAGCTGACCATCTCCGAAACAGACATGGACACCACACTGGATATGCAGGTCCAGGGCTTCCCGGCAGGCGTCGCCTATTCGGCCATCCTGCACGAGGGTCCGTGTGCTGAAAGCCCCGGGGACATCGGACCGGAGTACGTCCACCAAGGCAGCGGCGACACCCCAAACGCCAGTGTGGCGCTGGATTTCACCACCGAGTCGGACGGTTCAGCGACGGCAACGGCTACGCTGCCGTTTGTGGTGCCGGACAACGCGTCCGGCAACTCCCTGGTCCTGGAGGACTCGCAGATGCAGACCGTGGGGTGCGTGCGTATTCCGTAGCCGGGGCATGGCTGCTTTGGGGACTGCCCGGGGAGAGCGACTAGGATGTTTGGCGGGTCCGGTGCAGAAAGCCGGACCTGCCGCACTTTGCCTACCGGAGGACCCCATGGCCCTGTCTGCTTCCACCACCCTGCCCTACGACGCCGCCACGCTGACCAAGACCTTCACCGACGAAGGATTCGTCCGCAGCATCAGCGAGCACGTAGGCGGTTCCCTGGTCTCACTGACGGTCGACGGCGATACCTCCGGTCCCTTCACCCTCACCGCGGCGCGCCAGCTGCCCACCGACCGGCTCCCGGACCTGGCGAAAAAGCTCGTGGGATCCTCCCTGACCGTGACGCAGAAGGAAGAGTGGGACGCCCCGGCAGCAGACGGCTCCCGGACCGCCTCCGTGGACCTGTCCGTGGGCGGCGTGCCGCTGAGGGTCAGCGCCGTACAGCGGCTGGTGGTCCTGGCCGAAGGCACCCGCGTGGACGTCGAAGGATCCGTCTCCTCTTCCATCCCGTTCCTCGGGGACAAGATCGCCAAGGCTGCCGAGCCGATGATCGGCAAGGCCCTGACCATCCAGGCTGCCCAGGCCGGCAAGTGGATCGAAAACAACTAGCCCGCGTCACCAGCCAGGAGTACTTCTTTGGAACTTTCCACCCCGCTGTCCCTTGTCCTGGTCATCGCCGGCTTCTGGTCGATCATGGTCTGGCCCATTTTTCTCAAGCGCGTCCTCAAGGACCCGCAGGCGCGTGACGCCAACGGCGCTCCCACCCGGTTCATGACCACCAACCTCATGATGATCAGCACCGCGATCATTTTCGCACTGGCCACTGCCGTGATCGGCGTGCGGGGCCTTATCGGCTAGCCGTTTGCAGCTGCGTCCCTGCCCCCGGGCCGCAGCATCGGTAAAGTGGGGGAAGGTGAGCCGGGAAGTCTGGTCGGCAGCGAATCTTCCGTACCCGCTTACCTTTTAGGAGCTCTCTTTCATGGCCTCAAACGAGCCGAATCCCCAGCCCTCAGGATCAACCAAGGTCTTTTTCGGCCGTTCCAGCTACAGCGAGCACCTGCGCATCGGAGAGATCCTCCGCAAGGAAACCGTGGGCGGCATCCTGCTGCTCATCGCCACGGTGGCGGCGCTCATCTGGGCCAACTCACCGGCGTCGGAAAGCTACTTCTCCGTCCGCGACTTCACGTTCGGCTACGAGCCATGGCACCTGGAGCTGAGCGTCGGGGCGTGGGCGGCCGACGGACTGCTGGCTATTTTCTTCTTCCTCGTGGGTCTGGAGCTCAAGAAGGAATTTGTCGCCGGTGACCTGCGGCAGATCAGCAAGGCGATCGTGCCGGTGGCCGCAGCCTTCGGCGGAGTCGTCATTCCCGCCCTGATCTACGCGGGCATCCAGGTTGCTACCGGGGCGGACGGCATGCGCGGCTGGGCCATACCGACGGCGACGGATATCGCCTTCGCGCTGGCCGTCCTGGCTGTCATCAGTTCCCACCTGCCCACGGCCCTGCGGATTTTCCTGCTGACCCTGGCCGTGGTCGATGACCTCATTGCAATCACCATCATCGCGCTCTTCTACTCCGAAGACGTGAACCTGCTGATGCTGGGGCTCATGCTGGTTCCGCTGGCCCTCTTCACAGTGCTGGTGCAGCGCGCCCCGCGGTTCTTCGGAACCCGGCCGTGGGCGTTCTGGGTGTTCCTGGCTCCGCTGGCCGTGGCCGTCTGGATCCTGATGCATGCTTCCGGCGTACACGCCACAGTTGCCGGCGTGCTGCTCGGGTTCGCTGTTCCGGTACTGCGGCGCGATCCGGCGGGCGGCACGCTGCCGCACAGAGAAGACAAGCCGGGCCTGGCCGAAATCTTCGAGCACAGGTTCCGCCCCATCTCCACAGGCTTTGCGGTGCCCGCCTTCGCGTTCTTCTCTGCCGGCGTCGCGATTGGCGGTATTGACGGCCTGGGCCGCGCGCTGACCGATCCGGTGGCTGTCGGCATCGTGGCCGCCCTGGTTCTCGGCAAGCCGATCGGCGTGCTGCTGACCACCTGGGTCCTGACGTTCTTCACCAAGGCGACCCTGGACCAGTCGGTGAAGTGGGTGGACCTGACCGGCATCGGCATCCTGGCAGGCATCGGCTTCACGGTGTCCCTGCTGGTCAACGATCTCAGCTTCGGCATGGGCTCGGCCCATCACGAGGACGCCAAGATCGCGATCCTTACGGCGTCCGTACTGGCCGCCGCCCTGGCGTCGGTCCTGCTCACCATCCGCAACCGCCGCTACGCGGTGCTGGAGAAGGCCGAACGGCTGGACGCGGACAACGACGGCATTCCCGATGTGTTCCAGGAGGGCAACGGGCAGCCCGGACGCTAGGCTCCCCTGCCGCTCAGCCCCGCAGTTCGTTCCCTGTAGCCCAGCACTCGTGGCTGTTCGCACCCAGCTGGTAGGTCAGGTATACCGGATCGCCGGCGGTGGTCCCGTTCATGGGCTGGACCCGCACGGAGTACTGGGAGAAGTGCTGGGTGGATCCGCCGGGCTGGCTCAGGCTGGTCCTGAACCTCGTCTGGGTGGTTGCCTGGTTCGTCTGCGCTCCGTAGCGCCCGTTGGCTGACCGGATCGTCACGTCGTAGCTTGCGGCGCCGGACGAGGCCGCCCAGTTGAGCACCAGTTCGGCGTACCCGTTCCTGCCACGGACCAGTTCCGGAAGAGTGCACGTCAGCGGGTTGATCTTGCCCAGCGGCGCAGCGTTTGGCGCTGCTGCTGCGTGCGGATCCGCCCAGTAGCAGTTGGTCACGTTGTAGTGCTCGTACTTGTACGTCCAGTAGAGCGGGTCACCGGCCACCGATCCGTTCATGGGCATGACGCGCACACGGTAGTCCGTGTAGTACGGCGTCGGGTTCGAAACCGGCTTGCCGTACTGGTCCACCGCGGCGCGGTCGAAGCGGAACGTGGCGCTGGCAGCCGGAACCGTCTGCGTCTGGGCGTAGGGGTAGGCGGAGTTCGTTGAGGTCACGGAGATGACGTAGTGAGTTACGGGCCCGGCCCCGGCCCACGTAAAGGTGGTGTCCGTGCGCTGGTTGCCGGTGGCCGCGGTGCAGGTGCCCGGGGACGGTTTTCCTGGGCGGGCGGCGAAGACCGGATCTGCCTGGTTGACGACGGTACCGGGCGGGGTGGGCGTTGGCTGCGGGGTGGGAACAGCCGGCACCGGCTTTCCGGCGGTTACCGTGATCGCTGCCGTGCCCTGCTGGTTCCACAGTGCCCAGGCAGCCGGTGCGCCGAGGCCCAGCACAACCGTCACGGCGAAGGCAGCCACGGCAATCCGGGACCCCGGAAGCTCCCGGAACCGCTGCAGCACGTTCTTCCTCCGCGGCTTGCCCACCTGCTCGTTCTCCTTCATTGTGTCCTTCGGGTTATGCGTATCCGGGCAGCGGCGGCCGCGAAGAAGGCGGCGGCCAGCAACACCATCAACGTACCCTGCCAGGTGCGGATGATTGGCTCTACGGTGCTTTCGAGGAACGACGCCGGTGTGATCCGCGGCGGAAGATCCGGTGTACCCGAGGCCTTGGGGAGCCCCGCTGGTGCCGCGGCTTCGCCGAACGCCGGGACAGCGTTGAGCGGCGCGGCCGTGCCTCCGGTTCCGGGGACGGCAATGACTGCGGCTGTGCCCGGCCCGGGCTGGACGGCAGGTCCGGATCCCCGGGTGCCGGAGTCCTGCCCTCCGGGAACTGGATTCTGTGTGTCCGAACCATCAGTGGCCTGGCAGGCTGAGCGGCCGCCGGCTGCATCCAGGAGCAGGATGATGTCGAAGGAGCCGCGCCGGTTCATGGTGGTGTTGGGTGATTCAAGGACCAGACCGGTGCTGAGATCCAGCCGGCGTGCTGCACCGGCTTCGAGGAGCACGGGTGTTCCGACGTCACTGCAGGCCTCGCTGCCGGGCAGGGCCGCGGATGCAGCACCCGCGCCGAGCCTGG
The DNA here is from genome assembly GCF_051337705.1 of Arthrobacter sp. IK3. Lineage (NCBI taxonomy): Bacteria > Bacillati > Actinomycetota > Actinomycetes > Micrococcales > Micrococcaceae > Arthrobacter > Arthrobacter sp. IK3. Next base: position 265,748 of record NZ_JBPPSW010000006.1, read on the forward strand.
AACGGAATTCAAGATACCCGGAGAGCTCAGGAGCCATTCCGGCCCCTGTCACCGCCACGGAAAAATAGGCTGGTTCAGCTGAATTGTTCCGAATCCACAGGGTCCTGGACTGGGAGCTGCCCGGATTCAGGTGCAGGCCCTCCGGGAAGACGGGCTGGCTGGCCGAAGCCGCGAAGGAGGTTCCATCGAAGCTGACCTGGAGGGAATCGGCGTCCGCGTGGGCGGCCGGGGGCGCTGCAAGGGACATGGAGGCGAACACTCCGGCTCCGAGGAGCGCCAGGCCGGCCCTGGCACCGCGGGGCGCTGGGGTCCGGCGGGAAGGATTCATCAGACTGCCACGCTCTTGGGGGCATGTGCTGAGTGGAAGCCTGAAACGGCGTGGTCGCAGTGGTCGCACTCGTGCAGGACGGGGTCGTCGTGGAAGGCGTCAGGGCGGGAGTGGAAGCCGGCGTCGTCGCGGAGCGGAAGTTCCAGGACCACCGCGTCCACTTCGGGTTCCGGAGACTTGCGCTTGGCTTCAAGGGCGCCGCGGACCAGCAGGACGATTCCGTAACCGAGCAGGCCAACTGCTGCCCACTGTGCGATCTCGCCGCGTTCGCTGCTGCCGAGACCGTTCGCCACGAAGCCGACGTACGGGACGGCGTAGGAGAGCTTGCCGCGGATCTGGGCTTCCTGGACGGCGGCTTCGTCGGCCACGTCATTGTTGTCTCCCTGGGTTGCGAACAGCCGCTCACCGTTCTGTCCCGTGGAGATGCCGATGATCCGGTGCGTGATGACCGTGGGATCCCCGGACTCGATCTGGTAGGTGATGATGTCACCCGTCTTGAGCTGGTCCGCCGGGATCGGCTTGACGACGAGGAAGGTGCCGGGTGCGTAGTTCGGTGCCATGGAGCTCGTCAGCACGGTGTAGGTCTGCGATCCGGTCGCCAGCGGAATGACAATCAGGACCAGGGCGGCCAGCGCAGCAGCGCACATGGCTACCAGGCTCAGGGCCGAACCGGTGAACTTCAGTGCCCGGAGTGCCGGTGAGGGATTGCTGCGGCCTTTTGACATGGAAGTTCCTATCCTTTTTGTTCGACGGTGAGCGGAATCGAAATTGTGGAAGTCTGGCCCTCTGCATTTGCCGCTGCCGAGAGCGTTACGCGGAAGCAAAGGACACCCGAGGTGCCCTTGGGCAGCTCGAGGGCCGGGGCTGCGGGCCCCGTGAACAGAGCCGGGTTGGAACAGGCGGCCAGGTCCGCGCCGCCGACGGCGCGCTGGTCAATGTCCAGCAGGGGCGCGAGGCTGCCTCCGACTACCGGCTGGCCGGCGGTGGCTGCCAGTGTGAACGTTCCCCCGGCGTCGGTGAGGTTAGTCAGCTTCACGCCGGCGTACACCGACTCGCCGGCGTTCACCGGCCCGAGCGGAGCAGTGGCCAGTCCAACGGTGCCCTGGCTGCCGTCCGGCTGTTCCATCATGACGACGCCGGCACCGCCATCCATTTCCACGTTGAAGGAAGCGGCCTGGAGGCTTCCGCCAGCCGAAGGTGCAGAAGCGCTCCACAGGGCGTAGGTGCCTTGAACGGTCATGAGCCCCAGCAGCACGGCACAGAGCACGAGCCCTGTCCCTTTCAGTGCTGCTTTCATTGCCATGCCCTGCTTTCCGACTGTGCTGCAGTTTTTTTTCGGGGGGGTGGGGGGGGGGGG